>NZ_JBHTKK010000003.1:0-218886 GCF_042675985.1 Oceanobacillus locisalsi | reverse complement strand
TATCCGGCGTAAAATGATTCATTAATCACTTTATCAGATTATTTTGTATTGCATTCGCTGTAGAACGCTATATGAGCGAAGGAAAAACATGGAGACTCCTAGTCGGCTAAGACCGGTCACGTCCTGTTGCAACGTCTGCACTAGTACGTCCTGGGACTGCGGTTACTCGCCCCATCAAAAACCGTTGTACGTCGGAAAGCGGAATGTTTTTCCGTAGCGGTCATTACCCTCTAAATTTAGTTGATTTTGATGAGGAGCTCTGATGAAGCCAAATAAGTTGGCTGTGAATAGTAACATCTGTTATTCAACTTTCGTACTTTAAAAAGTAGCTTCCTTTCCATACATCTGTTGCTGAAGCCGTGCCCATGGAGACTAAGAACGCAACGTCCTGGAGTTGGGGCTGTGCTTACTCGCCCCATCAAAAACCGTTGTATGTCGGAAAGCGGAGGGCTTGGCCGGAGTGGAAGCTAAACACCATATCTTGTTCAAAAATAAAAGAATGATTAAACGAAAAGCAAGCATGATAATAGAGTTCGTGTTTATTCTGGAACAGTTAGGTTAACTTGTCCTAAGGTGTGAAAGTTGAGTTTATTAGAAAAATGCATGTGTCTGATAGAATTATATCACCATTTCCTGCTGATAAGATATTTTTGAAGAGAAACTTTTCTTCTTTCTTAAATAAGGTAGTTGGGAATTCTTGACGCTTTAGGTTGTAAGAAGTACAATAATAGATGTTATTGGCTGTACTATGAAAATAAATATTTACTCGTTTTTGTAAAGGCTTTATTTTTGTAGTATACATATTATGGGATTACGTTTCAAAAGGGGGGTAAACATGGCAGATCAACGCGATTTCTTCATTAGAAGATTACACTCGTTACTGGGAGTAGTACCGATTGGTATTTTCTTAGTACAACATTTATTTATCAACCACCTTGCTGTGTATGGAGAAGAAACATTTAACACAGCGGCTGGCTTTATGCATGAATTACCATTTGTATTGCTGATAGAGACATTAGTAATCTATCTACCAATCTTATTCCATGCGGTTCTAGGTATTTATATTGTACTCACATCAAAATACAGTACACGCCGCTACGGATTTTTCCGTAATTGGATGTTCGCATTCCAGCGCTTCACCGGTATTTTTCTTGTTATTTTCATCGCATGGCATGTGTGGGAAACACGCGTTCAGGTTGGTTTAGGGAATGTCGATGTAAACTATAGTCTGATGGAAGGTATTTTGACGAGCACACCAATGTTTATATTTTATTTACTTGGTGTCATTTCGGCTGTATTCCATTTTGCAAATGGTTTATGGAGTTTCCTGGTTACATGGGGAATTACACAAACACCAAAATCACAGCGTATCTCAACGTATGTGTGCCTGATTGTTTTTCTAGCAGTCAGCTATCTAGGGGTAAGATCATTACTGACATTCGCATATGGTGTTTAAATAGTAATGAAATGAAAGAAGGAGTGAGTTAACGAATGAGTAAAAAAGTTGCTGTAGTCGGCGGCGGTTTAGCCGGTTTGATGGCTACAATCAAAGCTGCTGAGGCAGGAGTAAATGTAGATCTATTTTCCATCGTACCTGTAAAACGTTCTCACTCTGTATGTGCACAAGGCGGTATTAATGGAGCTGTAAATACAAAAGGAGAAGGAGACTCTCCGGATCTGCATTTTGACGATACAGTTTATGGCGGAGATTTTCTCGCTAATCAACCGCAAGTAAAAGCAATGTGTGATGCTGCACCAGGTATTATACATATGTTTGATCGTATGGGTGTTATGTTTAACCGCACACCGGAAGGACTATTGGATTTCCGGCGTTTTGGCGGTACGCAGATGCACCGTACAGCATATGCAGGGGCAACAACAGGACAGCAGTTATTGTATGCATTAGATGAGCAGGTTCGCCGCTATGAAGTGGAAGGACTTGTTACGAAATATGAAGGCTGGGAATTCCTTGAAGTTGTTATCGATGAGAACGGTGTAGGAAAAGGAATTGTGGCGCAAGATGTAAAAACGCATGAAATTAAGGCATTTCGTTCCGATGCAACCATTTTTGCTACAGGAGGACCTGGCATCATTTTTGGTAAATCAACCAACTCTATGATTAACACAGGTTCAGCGGCAAGTAAACTTTACTTGCAGGGAGCAAAATATGCAAACGGGGAATTTATCCAAATTCATCCGACTGCTATCCCTGGTGATGATAAGCTCCGGTTAATGAGTGAATCAGCTCGTGGAGAAGGCGGCCGTATCTGGACGTATAAAGACGGCGAACCGTGGTATTTCCTTGAAGAAAAATATCCGGCATATGGTAACCTTGTCCCTCGTGATATTGCAACACGGGAAATTTTTGATGTGTGTGTCAATCAAAAACTTGGCATTAATGGAGAAAACATGGTTTATCTTGATTTATCTCATAAAGACCCGAAAGAACTAGATGTAAAACTAGGCGGAATTATTGAAATTTACGAGAAGTTTGTCGGGGAAGATCCGCGTAAAGTGCCAATGAAAATTTTCCCTGCAGTTCATTATTCTATGGGCGGTCTATGGGTTGACCAAAAGCAGATGACAAGTATTCCCGGAATCTTTGCTGCCGGTGAGTGTGACTATTCACAACACGGCGGAAATCGTCTCGGTGCAAATTCTTTATTATCAGCAATTTACGGAGGTACTGTGGCTGGACCAAGTGCAATTGAATATATTGACAGCTTGGACGTGCATGTGGAAGAACTTCCGGATGAACTCTATCAATCTCGTGAAGAAGCAGAACAAAAAGATTTTGATAAACTGATGAATTTACAAGGTACCGAGAATGCATACCAAATTCATAAAGAACTTGGTGATTGGATGACGGACTATGTAACCGTTGTTCGTGATAATGATAAATTATTGAAAACGGATGCGAAAATTGTCGAATTGATGGAACGCTGGGAAAATATCAATATCAATGATACTTCCCGCTGGCATAACCAAGGCGTTATGTTTACACGTCAATTAAAGCATATGCTTCAATTAGCCCGTGTTATTACGAATGGCGCGTACAATCGAAATGAAAGCCGGGGAGCCCACTACAAACCGGAATTTCCGGATCGTAATGATGAAGACTGGTTAAAGACTACCATCGCGGAATATGACGCGCAAAACGATAAACCGGTATTTAGTTATGAAGATGTGGATGTTTCTCTGATTCCTCCTCGTAAACGGGATTATACAACTAAACACTAGAAAGGAGTAAACAAAATGGCTGAACAAAGTAAAGTTACTTTTATTATAACAAGACAAGACGGCCCGGATACTGCTCCTTATGAGGAAACGTTTGAGATACCATATAGACAGAATATGAATGTTATTTCTGCCTTAATGGAAATCCGGCAAAACCCAGTAAATAAGAATGGGGAACAAACTTCGCCAGTTATGTGGGATATGAACTGCTTAGAAGAAGTGTGCGGTGCATGTTCGATGGTAATTAATGGTACTGCAAGACAATCTTGTGCAGCGCTGGTTGACCAGCTGGAGCAGCCGATTCGACTTGAACCAATGGCAACCTTCCCGGTTGTCCGTGACCTTATCGTAGATCGGGAGAGCATGTTTGACGCATTAAAACAGGTGAAAGCTTGGATTCCGATTGATGGAACACATGATTTAGGTCCTGGACCACGCATGCCAGAAAATAAACGTCAATGGGCATATGAATTATCAAAATGTATGACATGCGGCGTTTGCTTGGAAGCTTGTCCAAATGTGAATGACAATTCAAACTTTATTGGTCCTGCTGCTATTTCCCAAGCGCGTTTATTTAACGCTCATCCAACTGGAGAAATGAATGCAAGTGATCGTTTGAATGGTCTAATGGAAGAGGGCGGCATTGAGGGTTGCGGAAACTCTCAAAACTGTGTGGAAGTTTGTCCAAAAGGAATTCCTTTGACAACATCTATTGCAGCGATGAACCGTGCTACCAATATTCAAGCTTTTAAAAACTTCTTTGGAAGCGACGCAGCTCTTTAATAGAGAAAGAGAAAAACCCTGACCAGATCCAGGTGAGGGTTTTTCTCAAATGAATAATGTAAGCGTTTTATATTAGTTGATTTCTGCAATAAAATGAGATAGAGGGAGGAAAAGGGCGTATGAGTCGTATTCCTTACATTGAGGATTTTTCAACGTGGGAAAAAGAATTTACTTTCTATATTCCCGTATCAGTGCGATTTTCCGAAACAGATATGTATGGTCATGTGAATAATGTGTCCCCATTTATTTACTTTGAAGAAGCTCGTATTGCTTATTTAAATAAAATAGGCTTTTTGTCAAAGGATATGCGTCAAAAAGATGGAATCATTGTTGCTGATTTACAATGTAATTACCTGAAGGAACTATATTTTGGTGATCATATACGGGTTTATGTGAAAACAGCATCTGTTGGCAATACTTCTTTTGATATCCATTATAAAGTGGTTAGAGAAGAGGAAGTCATACTGACAGCCCGGGGCAGGCTAGTGTATATTGATACAGAAAAGAAAGAACCGCAAAAACTGTCCGAAGCTTTAAAAAAGAAATTAATAGAGACGTAGTGTGTTAAAAACTTAGAAGCGCGTGTTATTCCCATTTGCCATGTGATTACATTTTATAAGTCTATAAATTACACTCCCCAGGTAAAATAGAAAGAAAAAGTCATCCTTTATGCAGGATGACTTTTATCATGGGGAGCCGCCTGTAATATTTCCGCGTGCGAGCAACTGCTCCTGTTGAATAAAATGTTTTATTATATCGGTATAGTTTATTTATAAGCCTGCTTGTTCCGCAGCATACGTTGCATGTTCATTACTGAAACCTTCAAATACAAGTTGTTCAATCAAACCACTTTTCGAAAAGCTGGAATAAGCTAAATAGTCTTCTGCTGTTAAAACAGCTTGTTCCTGCCAATCAACGTGCAGTTGACTTACCGCTTGAGAAGCGTGTTCATTGCTGAAACCTTCAAATACGAGTTGTTCAATCAAACCGCTTTCGGAAAAACTGGAATAAGCTAAATAATCTTCGGCTGTTAAGACAGCTTGTTCTTGCCAATCAACATCCAGTTGATTCACTGCATTGGCAGCTTCTTCATGAGTAAATCCTTCAAATTCCAATTGCTCAATCAGACCGGTTTCGGAAAAAGAAGAATAATTTATGTAATCTCTGGCTGTACTTACAGCATTTTGTTGTGACAGTGTTTCTTCCGCTTCTTCCACTTCGATGATATCTTCTTCCTCTTCACTGAGTTCTTCCATTTCATCAAACGTTTCTATTTCAGCATCTTCTTCTGCTTCATCAAGTGTTTCTGTTTCAGTAACATCTTCCTCAACCTCTTCAACTTCTTGTTCTTCAGCAGATTCTTCTTCCAATCCATCAAGTTCTTCTGCTTCAACTATATCTTCTTCGTCTTTTTCTTCTGATTCGGCAGGTTCTTTTTCCGCTTCTTCTTCCTCTTCTAATTCGACAGGTTCTTCTTCTGCTTCTTCCGACTCATCCGTTTTAACAGGTTCTTCCTCGACTTCTTCTGCTTCTTCATCCCTTATTTCTTCTTGCTCCGATTCTTCTGCTGCCTCATCTTCCTCTCCGCAGCTGCTTAAAATTGCAGCAGCTGTGATAAGTGCAATCAGTAACAACTGCCATTTCTTAAGAAGAGATATTTTTCCTTTTTCCTAATTTCATCCTTAACAGTATGAAAACAAAAAAGCCTGAGCTCCTTTTCCCGAAACTCAGACTTACAGAGCACCTTCATATATTGTAGATGATACCTGTGAGGAATGACGATAAAGCATACAATGAAATGGCAAGAACCGTTCCCGGTAACCTTACCTTCCAATGCATATATTGGCAGGAGATCAAAATAATAATCAAATAAAATAAGAATATAAATGTATTTTGATCTCGAATAGCATCTTGATTTATCGTTTTCTCTTATCTTTGTGATTATAGTTTTAATTCGCCCATGCGAAGCAATTCAACTACAGCCTGTGAACGGCCTTTTACCCCCAGTTTTTGCATCGCGTTTGAAATATGGTTCCTCACAGTTTTTTCTGAGATGAATAGCTCTTGGGCAATTTCTTTTGTTGTTTTATCTTGTACTAATAGTTCAAACACTTCTTTCTCGCGTTTGGTCAGCAGCTGCTTCGGTTTATACCCATTATCCTTCAAATGTTACCCCCTCCTTGCTTTATAGAACTGCATCGTGAAGGGAAATTATTTAGTCGATATAGCTTATGAAGGGTGAAAGAAAAGAGTGCGTATATTTTTGAAGGGATTTTGCCAGCTTTGCTTTAAAAAAGTTTTCAAGAAGGTATTTTTAGGTTACTATGTATTACAAGTATATAAAGTGAAAAATGAGTTAGGCAGGGGTTATGCCCGCTGCTTAAGAGATGGATAAAGGGAACGATCGCGACAATGTGGTTGACATATTGCCGGCCGAAATGAAGCGGAATGGGTCGTTACTGGCCGCCTCGCTCCTGTTTAAATGCAAGCTTTCTATTCTTGAAACGGGAAGTTTTACAGACGGCTATATCCCGTTGAAATTATTTCACAACAAATGCTAAACGTTTAGTGTTAAAATAATCAGAAGTGGATTTTACATTTAGGGGGTACTGGATTGGAAAAAAATCAAGAAATCGAAGCAGTTCATAAAATGGAAAAACAATTACGATATATTTCCGGTATGATTAAACAAAATGGACGAAAAATATTACATCATTATCCAATAACGTCTCCGCAGTTTATTGCATTGCAATGGCTTTTGGAGGAAGGAGATCTGACAGTTGGTGAGTTATCCAACCGAATCAGCCATGCGTTCAGCACGACGACAGACTTGGTGGATCGGCTGGAGAAAAATGAATTGGTAGAACGTGTCCGTGATACAAATGACCGTCGTGTGGTGCGAATCCATCTGCTGGAAAAAGGGAAGCATATTATCGAAGAAGTTATTCAAAAACGGCAGGAATATTTACAGGATGTTTTATCCCCGTTTTCAGATGAGCAAAAAGACACGTTAAATGAATTATTAAGCTTTTTGCATGATGAAATGAAGCAGGTAAATGAAAAGTAAAGAAATAAAAGGGAGAGAGAACGTTGAAAAAGCCGATTGGTGTCATTGACTCCGGTGTAGGCGGTTTGACAGTTGTTCATGAATTAATGAGGCAACTGCCAAAAGAACCACTTATTTACTTAGGAGATACAGAAAGATGTCCATATGGACCAAGGACGGAAGAAGAAGTCAAACAATTCACTTGGGAAATGGTTCATTTTTTGCTGAAAAAAAACATAAAAATGCTTGTAATAGCGTGCAATACAGCAACTGCATTTGCAATAAACGATTTGCATGAAAAATTGGATATTCCTGTTATCGGTGTAATCAAACCCGGTGCAAGAGCTGCAATTAAGTCGACGGAAAATGATTACATCGGCATTATTGGGACAGAAGGAACTATACGCAGTGAAGCTTACAACGATGCACTTCGTCAAATTAAGTCGGAAATTGAAGTACTTTCTTTAGCTTGTCCGGCATTTGCGCCTATGGTGGAAAAAGGTCTGCTGGAGGGACCGGAAGCCAGAAGGGTGGTAGAAAAGTCATTAGTGCCTATTTCAAAGCATGATAAAATGGATACATTAATTCTGGGCTGTACACATTATCCCTTGTTAAAAGATACCATCCAAGAGGTTGTTGGCGAGGATATAAAAGTTATTTCTTCCAGTGAAGAAACTGCGAGAGAGACAAGCACGACGTTAGATATTCATCAAATTGCGGATGATGATGACCAGTCGCCGCTGCATCAATTTTATGCAACGGGAGATTTGGAGATTTTTATTGATATTACACAAAGAATTTTTAAAGATAGTCAATTTGAGGTGCTTACGATTAAACATGCTGATCTGTAAAGCGTACAATGACAGCAAATGTATCTATCAATAAACCGTAAAAAAACGCCTGAGCTGTAGTGAAATATATTTACAACTCAGGCGTTTTTACGATCATTCTGGACGCCCGATGATTCAATTATATAACAGTCTTCTGTTTGCGTGACAGATTCCATGGACATTTTTTCGATGAGTTACAAAGAAAAAGTTACTCTGCCGCTGATAGAAATGTGATGGATATCTCTTTTGTTCCATTTTTGTTTTGCAAAACTATCTAATTTATGGTCTATTTCTGCGGGCAAGCTCGTATGATGAATAGTACAAACCATCTTGGGAGGTAGTTGCATGGGTAAAATAATCATCCGATTAATTGTGGCGTTTGGAATATTAGTCTTGTTAGCAGGTTGCTTTAAAGGAGAACAGTCATCAAAAGAGGTGGACCCTCCGCAAAATGCAGAAGCAGTGAATGGGGAAGAAGCAGCGGATGAAGAGGCGACGGACGAAGAAGATGCTGCAGCTGCTCCTGAAGAGGATACCGTTTCCAGAGAGCTCTATTTAATTGATTCAAATGGCATGGTTGCTTCACAAATGATAGATCTTCCTGTTCCAGAAGAAAATCAAGTAGCGCAGCAGGTGGTTGAATATATGGTGAAAGGCGGACCGGTAACACCGATGCTGCCAAATGGATTCCAGGCTGTACTTTCGGAAGATACAGAAGTCCTGGGGATTGACTTGCAAGAGGACGGCACGATTGTCGTAGATTTATCCGGAGACTTTTCAGAGTATGAAGCATCCTCAGAGCTTCCTATTTTAGAAGCTGTTACGCATACGTTAACCCAATTTGACAATGTTCATAAAGTCAAACTTCGGGTAGATGGTGTCGATTTAAAAGAAATGCCTGTGAATGGGACACCAATCAATAATGGATATACGCGGGCGAATGGAATTAACCTTACAAACAATGATACATTGGACTATTTTAACAGCAGCCCGGTAACCATGTATTATCCGGCGGAACAGGAAAATAATCGTTATTATGTTCCTGTTACACAGTATGTAGAGATGGAAGATGAAAAGGATATAACGGGCGTTATTAATGAGCTGATTAATGGTCCTGGTTATCAAAATCAAGTAGTCAATGTATTTAGTCCGGAGGCTGCTTTAACAGAAGATCCGGTTATAGAAGAAGGTGTAGCGAATCTGACATTTAACGAAGGGATTCTGATGGATGCAGAGCAGCATATTATTTCCGATGAAGTCATGGAGACTGTTGTAAGGACTTTAACAGAGCGTCCGGAGATTGATGCGGTGAATGTACAGGTTGAAAATGTGGATGAAGTCTTTAATGAAAATGGAGAGCCTTATTCTGCGCCGGTATCTGCGCAATTATTTACTCCAAGTGAAGAACTGTAACCATCTATACCAAGGTATCCGGAGAGTGATTTCACTGCTCTTCGGGTGCTTTTTTATTTAGACGGGATATTTGCTTGTCCTTCTTTCTACAGCATTCTCATGTTTCTTTTTTAGAAAATATGATAAGCTATGTAATGTGAAATAAGGAGGAAAACAGATGGAAAGACATGATAATAGAACAGCAAATGAGTTACGGACAATCGCCATTACGACCGGTTATATCACCCATCCGGAAGGGTCGGTGCTAATGGAAATGGGGCAGACGAAGGTTATTTGCAACGCAAGTATTGAAGATAGAGTGCCGCCGTTTATGAGAGGTCAGGGAAAGGGCTGGATTACAGCGGAATATGCGATGCTTCCCCGTGCTACAGAGCAGCGTAATATCCGGGAATCTTCCAAAGGAAAAGTAAGCGGAAGAACCATGGAGATTCAACGATTGATCGGCCGTGCATTACGTTCTGTCGTTGACCTTTCAAAAATTGGAGAACGGACAATTTGGATTGATTGTGATGTTATTCAAGCAGATGGCGGAACAAGAACAGCATCCATCACAGGTGCGTACATAGCTATGGTAACCGCACTCCATCAACTTGTCGAAAATAAAGTGATTAAAGAACTGCCGGTATCCGATTTCTTAGCAGCCATTTCTGTCGGCGTATTACCGGATGGTCAAGAAGTACTTGATTTAAATTATATGGAAGATAGTACGGCTGACGTTGATATGAATATTGTTATGACAGGGAAAGGCGAATTTGTTGAATTGCAGGGAACAGGAGAGGAAGCCACCTTTAGTGCAAAGCAATTGCAAGCAATGTTACAATTGGGTGAACAAGGTATTCAAGCATTGATTGATAAGCAGAAAGAAATGCTGGGCTCGATTACTGATTTAGTGAATTAAAACGGATTTTATTGGAGGATAAACAGTGAAAAAAATTATCATTGCAACCAAAAATAAAGGGAAAGCGAAAGAATTCAGAGCATTTTTTGATCCTTATGATATTGAGGCTGTTTCTTTACTGGATTTGGAAGAAGAAATTCCAGATATTGAAGAAACCGGGGAAAGTTTTGTAGAAAATGCAGCTATCAAAGCAGAACAGATTGCCAATCATTTTCAACAACCGGCGCTCGCAGATGATTCCGGCCTTATTATCGACAGCTTGGAAGGGAGACCTGGTATCTATTCGGCAAGGTATGCCGGGGAACCTACAGATGACCAGGCTAATATAGATAAGATTTTGGAGGAAATGAAAGAAGTTCCTGAAAATGAACGCACCGCCCGTTTTATTTGTGTTTTGGCCATTGCCCGCCCTGGTGAAGAAACCATGTTTGTGACAGGTTATTGTGAAGGACATATTCAGTTAACACAAAGCGGGGAAAATGGTTTTGGTTATGATCCTGTATTTGTACCAGAAGGATATGAACAAACAATGGCAGAACTTGATCCAGATGAGAAGAATCAAATAAGCCACCGGAAAATGGCAATAAATCAATTAGAAAGTAAAATAGACTTGCTGTAAAATTGAACTGCATTCCACAGGTTTCTGCGGACAGGCGCCAGTGTAAAGAATGGAGAGGAGGAGTATAATGACAAGCGTATTGATTGCGAGTGACAGTCATGGTTTAACGAAAGAATTGGAAGAAATTACGGAAAAGCATACTGCAGATTTATACATCCACTGTGGTGATTCTGAGCTGGACTTCGATGCCGGGCAACTGAGTGCTTTTTATAAAGTAGCCGGAAATTGTGATTTTGACTCGCTCTATCCGGAACAGGAAATCATCAATTTAAATGGCCTTCGATTTTTTGTAACACATGGACATCACCATCAAGTGAAAAGAAGTTTAACCAATTTATCTTATGCAGCTGAAGAACATGGAGCAAATGTGGTATGTTTTGGACATACGCATATTGCCGGCGCTGAAAAGATAGGGAATCAATTATTTATTAATCCGGGCAGTATCCGCATGCCTCGTAACCGTGTTGAGAAAACGTATGCGATATTGAGCTGGGAAAAAGAAAGTGATATCCAGGTTGACTTTTATACTTTAGAAGATGGAAAAATAGAAGATATGACATATCAAACTTCATTATAAAAGCAGGCTCCCCACCAAAATCTATGGTGCTACTATCAAAAATGCAGCATTTATTAACCATAGATTTTGGTGAAGAGCCTAAAAATAGAAAAGAAGTATATTCTAAAAAAGAGAATTGAAACTGCTATTCTCCAGTTTTAACCATAGATAATTAAAATTGGAAAATAAAATTTAAAAATCTGTTGACAAATACTTCTCTCGCACATATAATATTATTTGTCCGTTAAAAACGGTGTACATAAGATAAGGCGTAAGCATACAGTCATTGCGGGTGTAGTTTAATGGTAAAACCTCAGCCTTCCAAGCTGATGACGAGGGTTCGATTCCCTTCACCCGCTCCATTCAAGTCCCAGTAGCTCAGCAGGATAGAGCAATAGCCTTCTAAGCTATGGGTCGCAGGTTCGAATCCTGCCTGGGACATCATTAAGAAGTCGTACAGCGCTATGCGTTGTAGGGCTTTTCTTTTTGTACTAAATACAACTATACGAACGGATTCCCTAATTATCATACTTACTTTTCGTTCAATCATCCGTCTATTTTTTGAATAGGATAGGCTGTATAGCGACCGCTCCGGCCAAGCCCTCCACTTTCCGACGTACAATGGTCCGCCGCAGCGGTAGCCTTACATTTCACCTTCTCATCTATAACGACAGCTGTTATGGAGAAACAACCAACCCCTGTTCCTATGATAAGGAAATTACTTTTAAAGCGCGTAAGTTGAGCCATTACAATTACAAAATAAGCAGATAGGGTGTTCTGACAGTTAAAAGATTCTTTCATAATATAAAGTTTAAAGAATGCAGGATATGGGTATAACAGATTTGATAAACATTTTTAGTAATCTAGAAGGGAGGTGAGCAAATGAAAGATAGCACAAAAGTAATCTTATTTCCTAATACGAAAAAGCAACTGGAAGAAGAAGGTTTACATGCGCTGCAGGAAAAAAGGTATAAAGAGGCGCTGGAAAAACTGAATTGCCTTATTGACTATCATGAAGGAAGCCATGAAATATATATCGGTAAAATAATGTGCTTAATGGAATTAGGAAAATATAAAGAAGCCGAACAGCTCAGTGAACATTTACTAGCCAGAAAAGATGCTCATTACTATCATTACTTCCATATCTATTTAACCATTCTGTTTCAAACAAGTCAGTACCAGCATTTGATGGATCTGTTAGAAATTGAGTTTGAACATAATATGATTCCAGATATGCTGCAGGAACCTTTTGAACAACTGTATGAAATGAGCGGAAATATGAAAATTGGAATTGATGAAGATAATGCCAGAAGTTTTCAGAAGGAACTGAAGGATGCTGTACAGCAGGACGATTATATGAAACAATGGAACTTGGTTGATCATCTCAGGCGATTACATGCGGAACCGGAAGCGGAAAATTTCAAACTGCTTGAAAACCCCGGCATTCATCCTGTTATTAAAACAGCAGTATTAAAGTGGCTCAGAGATGCCGGTGTAGATAGATCAGTCCATATACATAAGTTTGAGACGAATATGATTATGCAGCCATCTAAACTGACCAAGATATCGAATGAAAAAAGTTACATAATGATAATGGAGGAATTGGAAGAAAAAGTAAAAGACAATCCTACTTTATACAATCTGATTGGACAACTTGTCTACCGTTATTTTTATGTGTCCTATCCGTTCACACCTGACAAAAAGGATGTACATGCTTTTACAGAGGCAGTTCATACGCTTGGACAAACCTATTTGCAAATGGGTGTACAGCAAGAGGATTTGCATAGTGAGGCCGCATCCTGGGTGGAATCTATAAAAATTTGTAACTCTCTTTATTTAAGTATTATTGATGAATAGCTAAATGCTTGAAACACGAAAGATATGTGTTATAATGAGGTGGTTGTAAATTAGGGAAAAAATGAATTAATCAAATGAATAATGAAATGTAAATGATAGATTTGATTTTGGAGGGAATAATAATGACAACAAAATGGGAAAAACAAGAAGATAACAAAGGAGTATTAACGTTTGAAGTTTCTGCTGAAGAATTTGATCAAGCGTTAGACCAGGCATTTAAAAAAGTATCAAAGGACGTCCAAATTCCTGGATTCCGTAAAGGAAAAATACCTCGCAGTATTTTCGAAAAACGCTTTGGGGTAGAATCTCTTTATCAAGACGCAGTAGATATCGTACTTCCGGGCGCTTATTCTGCAGCCGTTGATGAAGCAAACATTTTCCCGATTGCGCAACCGTCTGTTGATATTGAACAGATTGAAAAAGGACAGCCGCTTGTTTTCACTGCTGAAGTAGAGGTGAAACCAGAAGCGAAACTTGGTGAATATAAAGGACTGGAAGTTGAAGAACAATCTGTAGAAGTAACAGATGAAGAAGTAGAACAAGAAATCGAAAATCTTCGTGAACGCCATGCGGAATTAGTGGTTAAAGAAGATGAAGCAATTGAAAACGGCGATACAGCTGTTATTGATTTTGAAGGATTCAAAGATGGCGTGCCATTCGAAGGCGGCAAAGATGAAAATCATTCATTAGAAATTGGTTCCGGACAATTTATTCCTGGATTTGAAGAGCAGCTAATCGGTAAAAAAGCCGGCGATGAAACAGAAGTTAAAATTACTTTCCCTGAAGAGTACCATGCAGAGGACTTAGCCGGTCAAGAAGCTGTATTTGAAGTAAAAATTCATGAAGTAAAATCGAAAGAACTTCCTGAACTGGATGATGAATTTGCGAAAGATGCAGATGAAGATGTAGAAACACTTGATGAATTAAAAACGAAAAAACGTGAAGAGCTTGAAGCAAATAAACAACAACAAGCTGAAAACGAAAAACGTGAAGCGTTGGTTCAACAAGTAACAGAAGACGTGGAAGTAGAAGTTCCAGAAGCAATGGTAGATTCAGAAGTGGATCAAATGTATCGTGAGTTTGAACAACAGCTTCAAATGCAAGGAATGACTATGGAAATGTATAGCCAGTTCTCCGGACAAGATGAGAATGCATTGAAAGAACAAATGCGTGAGGACGCTGAAAAGCGCGTGAAAACAAACCTTGCTTTAGAAGCAATTGTTGAAGCGGAAAATCTGGAAGCTAGTCAAGAAGACATTGATGCTGAACTTGAAAAAATGAGTTCTACGTACGGTATTGAAAAAGATCAGCTTGTACAAATGCTCGGCGGTTCCACAGAAATGTTGGAAAAAGACTTAAAAACACGTGCTGCGATTGATTTCTTAGAAGAACACAGCAAAACAAAATAAATCATCATCAAGGAATAAATGAAAAAAAGAGGATAAAAAGACAAGGTGCGCTAAACGACGTGCCTTGTCTTTCCTGTTAGTAAGGGTAATGTCGAAAAACAGTTTTTTTTGACGAAACAAGAAAGAGAATTTCTCTCTTGTTCTTTATACAGGAATCCATCAAGGTATTCGCTTTTTGAACTTGAAAAAGATATTCAAAACACGCTGTATAGACATAATGGCAAATAGTTGACATTTAAAAGAAATAATGCATACTGGAATGACAGACTTATTATATAACTGATCTGTAAGACTGTATAAAGTATATTGTTTTGTGTTTCCATATGTATCTGATATGATGAGTTATAAAGCTGACTGCTGACCTGTCATCACTCATGAGAAAGCGGGTGGAGTTATTTCAAGGATGAATGTCTGAATGATTGTTTCCAATGCTTTTTTGCGACAGGAACAAGAAAAGATTCAAAAGTTAGCGGCAGGCTCAGACATTAATATATGTAACAAAAGTGTTGAGAAAGTCTCAGAGATTGTTTAGGAAGGCGGCGAAAAGTAATGTTTAAATTTAATGAAGAAAAAGGACAGCTAAAATGTTCTTTTTGTGGCAAAAGTCAAGAACAGGTACGTAAGCTGGTAGCTGGTCCAGGCGTTTATATATGTGATGAATGTATTGAATTATGTACAGAAATTGTAGAAGAGGAGCTTGGCACAGAGGAAGGCATGGAAATGAACGAAATTCCAAAGCCGCAAGAAATCTGTGATACCCTGGATGATTATGTTATTGGACAGGATAAAGCGAAAAAGAACCTCTCTGTAGCAGTGTATAATCACTACAAACGTGTGAACTCCGGTATGAATAACGGAGATGTCGAAATATCGAAAAGTAATATTGCGATGATTGGGCCTACGGGCAGTGGTAAAACGCTTTTAGCTCAAACATTGGCAAGAATTATTAATGTACCATTTGCAATGGCGGATGCGACATCGTTAACAGAAGCAGGTTATGTAGGGGAAGATGTTGAAAATATTCTTCTGAAATTGATTCAATCTGCAGATTATGATGTGGAGAAAGCTGAAAAAGGCATTATCTATATTGATGAAATTGATAAAGTGGCCAGAAAATCAGAAAACCCGTCTATCACAAGAGACGTTTCCGGTGAAGGTGTACAGCAGGCTCTTTTGAAAATTCTTGAAGGCACGGTAGCAAGCGTTCCTCCTCAAGGCGGAAGAAAACATCCGCATCAAGAATTTATTCAAATCGATACAACCAATATCCTCTTTATCGTCGGCGGAGCATTTGACGGAATCGATCAAGTGGTAAAACGCCGTATCGGTAAGAAAGTGATTGGTTTCGGAGCCAACGATGAACAGGAAGAAATGACTACTGCAGAACTGTTAACGAAAGTTCTTCCAGAAGATTTACTTCGCTATGGTCTTATTCCTGAATTTATCGGACGTGTTCCGGTAATTGGCAGCCTTACACCATTGGATGAAGAGGCGCTTATCGACATTCTTACCAAGCCAAAAAATGCATTGGTCAAGCAATATCAAAAGCTATTTGAAATCGACAATGTCGAGCTGGATTTTGAAAAAGAGGCACTTAATGAAATTGCTAAAAAAGCAATTGAACGAAAAACAGGTGCCAGGGGATTACGTTCTATCATTGAAGGAATTATTGTAGACGTAATGTTCGACCTTCCTTCTAGGGAAGATGTAGAAAAATGCATCATTACCAAAGATACAGTAATCCAGGAGAATGGCAGTCCTAAACTTATTTTCCGGGATGGCACGATTCAAGAAGGAAATGAAAAGTTTCCAAAAGAAAGTGCTTAAAAGAAACGTAAAAATAAAAGGGTAGGTGGTAAAATGCAGGTTCTGGTTGGAATCTGCATTTTTCCGCTTTATTAAATCTTGCTTGTCTTTGTTATCTGTCTATTTGTTCAAACGAAAAGAAGATATACAGTGTTTACTTTTTGATAAAAATTTTTTACACTGAGAAAGAGACTTACAGAGAATAGAATAAAACAAAATAAGGGGTGAATGTATGGCAGCAAACTATTTTGAAATGCCGCTGTTGCCTGTGCGAGGGTTAGTCATATTTCCATCGATGGTATTACACCTTGATGTCGGAAGGGATAAGTCAATTGCTTCTTTGGAAAAAGCTATGCAAGCGGATCAATACATATTTTTAGCTTCACAAAAGAAAATGAAGTCTGATGAACCTTCTTCTTCTGATATTTACAGCATTGGTACAGTTGCAAAGATTAAGGAAATTACAGAGTTACCGAATGAAACCCGAAGAGTACTGGTGGAAGGTTTTTATCGGGCTGAGATAGTTCGTTATTTAGAAGAAGATGCTCACTTTATTGTTGAAGTGGAAGAAAAAGAAGATATTGTCGGAGATACGTATGAAACAGAAGCATTAATGCGTACACTACTTGAACAATTTCAGCAATACATAAAAGTTTCCCGGAAATTAACAGAAGAAACATTTAAAACTGTTGGAGATATTGACCACCCGGGTCGATTAGCAGATATGATTACATCCCATCTTTCTTTGAATTTAGAGGACAAACAGGAGATACTGGAATGTTTCGATGTGACGGAAAGAATACATAAACTCTTAGATGTTATCACAGACGAGCAAAAAATATTATCTCTGGAGAAGAAAATCGGTCAAAAGATTAAAACCTCTATGGAAAAAACACAAAAAGAATATTATTTAAGAGAACAATTGAAAGTGATTCAGAAAGAATTGGGAGATCGGGACGGCAGGACAGGCGAGTTAGAACAGCTCCGCACAAAAATTGAACAATCCGATATGCCTGAAAGAATCACAAATGTTGCGATGAAAGAACTGGGGCGTTACGAAAAAGTGCCGCAGTCATCGGCAGAAAGCTCGGTAATCCGAAATTATCTGGAATGGCTTATTGCGCTTCCGTGGCAAACCAAAACGGAAGATAATATTCAAATGAAAAAAGCAGAAAAAGTATTGAATGCAGATCACTATGGTTTGGAAAAGGTGAAAGAACGGATTCTGGAATATTTAGCTGTTCAAAAATTAACCAATACCATTAAAGGTCCTATTTTGTGTTTAGTCGGCCCGCCTGGTGTCGGAAAAACTTCTCTTGCTAAATCGATAGCCAGAGCAATTGACCGAAATTTTGTCCGAATTTCTCTGGGAGGTGTCCGGGATGAAGCAGAAATCCGCGGTCATCGACGAACATATATTGGCGCGATGCCGGGAAGAATTATGCAGGGGATGCGTCGAGCAGAAACGGTTAATCCAGTCTTTTTGCTAGATGAGATTGAGAAGATGACCAATGACTTTAGGGGGGATCCATCTTCTGCTATGCTGGAAGTTTTAGATCCGGAGCAAAACCATACCTTCAGTGATCATTATATTGAAGAAACCTATGATTTATCGAATGTTTTATTCATTGCTACAGCAAATAATGTTAATAGCATTCCGGAACCGTTGTTGGACCGGATGGAGTTAATATCCATTCCAGGTTATACAGAAGTTGAAAAATTGCATATTGCCAAACGCCATCTCTTGCCGAAACAACTTAAAGAAAATGGACTGACTAAGAGTAAGGTTCAAATTCGAGAAGCCGCGATTATGAAGTTAATTCGGACTTATACAAGGGAAGCCGGTGTACGGGGGTTGGAAAGACAAATTGCTACCCTTTGCCGAAAAGCAGCTAAGGAACTTGTGACAGAAGAAAAAGACCGTATTATTATTACGGACCGGATCGTAGAAGTATATTTAGGGAAGCCGGCGTTCCGCTATGGAATGATTGAAGAAGAAAATCAGATTGGAGCGGCAACAGGTCTTGCTTATACAACGGCAGGCGGTGATATCTTATCTATTGAAGTGACGCATTATCCCGGCAAAGGAAACTTAAAACTTACCGGTAAACTTGGTGGCGTGATGCAGGAATCGGCACAAGCAGCTTTTAGTTATGTCCGTTCCCGTGCTGATCAGTTGCATATTGAGCCTGACTTTTATGAAAAATATGATATTCATATTCATGTTCCTGCAGGGGCGACGCCAAAGGATGGACCTTCAGCAGGAATTACCATCGCAACAGCACTTGTCTCTTCATTAACAGGTCGTGCAATTAAAAAAGAAGTAGGCATGACCGGGGAGATTACACTCCGGGGGCGCGTTCTGCCGATTGGCGGACTGAAAGAGAAATCATTAAGTGCTCATAGAGCCGGACTTACAACAATTATCTTACCTGAGGAAAACAAAAAAGATATAGAAGATATACCTGAAAGCATTCGCAATAACCTTGATTTTATTCCTGTAAAATCGTTGGATGAAGTATTAGAAATTGCATTGGTAAAGGAGGACGAACAACATGAAAATTAATCAAGCAGAAATTGTTATCAGTGCTGTTAGTGAGAAGCAATATCCAGAGGAGCAATATCCGGAATTTGCACTTGCGGGCCGTTCTAATGTCGGTAAGTCTTCCTTAATTAATAAACTGATTAATCGTAAAAACTTGGCAAGAACGTCTTCCAAGCCAGGAAAAACACAAACGTTAAATTTCTATCTGATTAATGAATCCCTTTATTTTGTGGATGTTCCCGGATACGGTTATGCGCAGGTATCCAAGCAGGAACGAGCAAAATGGGGCGGTATGATGGAAGAGTATTTTAAAAACAGAGAACCGCTCCGGGCAGTTATTTTAATTACGGATTTACGTCATGAGCCGACAGATGATGATGTCCAAATGTATGATTATTTGAAATTCTTTGAGCTTCCGGTAATCGTTATCGGAACAAAGAAGGATAAAATTCCAAAAACAAAACAGGATAAGCATATCAAACGCTCGAAAAAAGTTCTGGACATGGATCCCGACGACATTTTTATTCCGTTTTCTGCAGAGACTGGAGACGGGAAAGACGCGGTCTGGTCAGCCATAAAATCTTTCATCTAAACAAAAAATAAAGGATACGTGCAGAAGCAACAACTTCTGCGCGTATCCTTTATTTGCGTTTGAGCATAATAAAACCTAACAGTATGAGCAAAGCAGGCCAAAAACGTTCTAAAAATGATACAATCGGTTCCAGCCAGCTGGTATAGATGGAAAGCTGTTCCGAAAATAAAAAAAGTAAACCTGCAAGAATAAAAACAGCGCCTGAGAAAAAACCTTTTTTCGTTTTGGTATATCGAATGATAAAGGCCAGTCCAATAATAATGAGGTAGACAGACCAATCATCTACCCAAAAGGAATAGTTGTTGATGCCATGCAGGTGAATTCCGATTCCGAAAAGCAATGTACCTATAAACAAATTCTGATATGTTTTTGTTGTATAACTGTGAATAATAATGCCAATTCCGATGACAATCAGAAATGATTGCCATGAATAAAGGTCTACAAAGAATGGAATACGCAATTCCCGGAATAAAAGGAAAATCCCGATTCCAATACATAAATAAGCAAGCAATGAATGCTTTCTTTTCACAAAAAGCCCCTCCTCCCATATCCACATTATCTAATGTATCAAACTGTTGTGTAATAAATAAAGTCTTAACTGCAGGAAGCTGTATAAGAAAGCGTGTTCCTTGCTATAAAGTTTCAGTTATGTTACATTACAGTCGGAATGAGTACTTGCGGTGCAGGCAATTGTATTTAAAACGGAATGAATCATCTAACGATACATATTCTTATATTACGTGCTAATTGTTTCAGATTATGTTCACATTTTAGCACGTAAAGCATTTTATGACATGTTATAATAATTATTAGTTAATAATAATAAGTATAATCATTTTATTGTAGTGGGGGTAGTACTGTGCATATTTTAAAGGTTGGTTTTAATTACAAAACAACCCCTGTAGAAATTAGGGAGAAATTCACATTTGATGAGAATAAATTGTCAGAAGCGATGATTGCATTGAAGAATCAAAAGAGTATTCTTGAAGATGTAATTGTTTCAACATGCAATCGGACGGAAGTGTACGCCGTAGCCGATCAGCTTCATACTGGCAGATACTATATTAAACAATTTTTAGCAGACTGGTTTAAAGAAGAAAAAGAAACTTTTTCAACATATCTGCAAATAACAGAAGATGATGGTGCCATAGAACATTTATTTCGGGTGACCACCGGACTTGATTCAATGGTGCTTGGAGAAACGCAAATTCTAGGTCAGCTGAAACAAGCCTTTTTACAAGCGCAGCAGGCAAATACAACAGGCACTGTTTTTAATGAACTGTTTAAACAAGCAATTACGTTCGGGAAACGAATGCATAAAGAAACCGGAATCGGTGAACATGCGGTATCCATCAGTTATGCCGCGGTAGAATTAGCAAAAGCGGAATTCGGTGATTTGAGCAATAAGCATATTGCTATTTTAGGTGCCGGCAAAATGGGTGAATTGGCAGCCAAAAATATTCAGGGCGCCGGAGCAGGAGAAATTACAGTCATTAACCGTACGCAAGAAAAAGCGGAGATGATGGCTGCTAAATTTGACGCAAAGGTAGCAGGAATGGATGAACTGCCATCCGTATTGGAAAAAGCAGATATTTTAATCAGTTCCACCGGTTCAGCATCCATTGTTTTATCCAGAGAAGATATTGAAAAAGTACAAGAAAAACGCCGGGATAAAGCATTATTCTTAGTAGATATAGCTGTTCCTCGGGATATTGACCCGGATATTTCAGCAGTCAACCAGGTTGCTTTATATGATATTGATCATCTGCAGCATATTGTCGATGATAATTTAGAGTCCAGAAAAGCTGCAGCGGAGCAAATAGAAATATCTCTTGAAGAAGAAATTGTGCAATTTAAAGAATGGATGAAAACCCTTGGTGTTATCCCGGTTATATCTGCTCTCCGACAAAAAGCATTATCTATTCAATCTGAAACGATGGATAGTATTGAACGGAAAATTCCAAGCTTAACAGATCGTGAGAAAAAAGTGCTGAATAAGCATACGAAAAGTATTATTAATCAGTTACTGAAAGAGCCGATTACGCAAGCCAAAGAATTGGCAGGGACAGAACAGCCAGATGAAGCATTGCAATTATTTATTGATATTTTTGGAATTGAAGATGAGGTAAGAGAAGAATTTGAGAAGCAAATGCAAAAGAATGAAGCATTAACCGGATTTACTCAAGAGGAATCTCCCTCTTTTAAAGTCGTTGAACGAGTACCTACTGCTTAATCAGCGTAATTCAGCGGCACACCATTTATATCCAACCAGAAGGTTCATGGAGTTACTTTCTGGTTGCTTTTTATTGTTGAAGAAACTTGGTAAACTTGAGGAGGAAAAGACATCATGCGAAAAATAATTGTTGGTTCCAGAAAAAGTAATTTAGCAATGACACAAACGAAATGGGTTATTGACCAGTTAAAAAAAGCTGGTATCCAAAATGAATTTGAGATTAAACAAATTGTTACAAAAGGCGATCAGATTCTGGATGTAACATTATCAAAAGTGGGCGGAAAAGGGCTTTTTGTGAAAGAAATTGAAAAAGCAATATTTGATCAAGAAATTGATTTTGCTGTACACAGCATGAAGGATATGCCTTCTGCTATTCCGGAAGGGCTGGAGATTTCCTCCATACCAGACAGAGAAGACCACCGCGATGCGTATATTGCTACAAATCATATGAAATTAGAAGATTTGAAAGCTGGAGCAATTGTAGGAACAAGCAGTTTACGCCGTAAAGCACAAATTATGGCAGCTAGACCGGATTTGGAGATTAAATGGATTCGGGGCAATATAGAAACACGTATCCGTAAATTGAATGAAGAAGATTATGATGCGATTATTTTAGCTGTCTCCGGCTTAAAACGTGTCGGTTTGAGTGAGGAACTGATTACCGAATACTTGGATCCAGAAATTTGTGTACCGGCAGTAGGCCAAGGAGCATTGGCCATTGAAAGCCGTGCAGATGACATGGAATTAACGGAAATCATTCAAAAGATTCACGATGATTATACGGCAAAAACTGTATTAGCAGAGCGTACTTTCCTGCATTTATTAGAAGGAGGCTGTCAAGTTCCGATTGGCGGCTACGCTTATTTAGACGGGGAAGAAGTTATATTGGTTGCTTTAGTCGGTACGCCTGACGGAAAAACCATCTTAAAAGAAGAAGTACGAGGAAACGATCCGGAACAAGTAGGGCAGGAAGCTGCAGAGCTATTAATAAAACAAGGTGCGAAAGAAATTGTGGATCGTGTGAAAGAGGAGATGGAGTAATCATGGGGAAGCCGCTTCATGGGGAGCGCATTTTAATAACGAGAGAAGTGACCAAAGCTGATGGAATGGCAGAAAAAGTCACGAAACTGGGTGGAAATCCGGTCGTTGTCCCGATGATTGAAATAAAATATAATCAAAATCCTGCGAATCACACGATACTCCATCGTCTTGCTGATTTCAGCTGGGTGCTTCTTACAAGTGCAAATGGCGTGCACGGTTTTTTTCAGCTGCTCCGACAGCAAAATATTGTACTCCCGCAAACAGTAAAAATCGGCGTTGTCGGAAAAAGAACAGAGGACGTTTTGAAAACATATGGTTACAACGCTTCCTTTGTTCCGGAAACATTTGATGCCCTGGCGATGGCTGAAGTATTTATGTCACATTATAAGAAAAAGGATAAGCCTGTGCTGCTTATTCGCGGAAATTTATCTCGAAAAACACTTCCAGAAAAATTATATGAAGCACAGATTCCTTTTGAAACACTGGAAGTATATGAGACAATGTATGCAAGAGAATCAAAACAGGCGCTTAATCGGGTACTTTCGTCCGTGGATTACGTTACTTTTACAAGTCCATCGACTGTTGAAGCATTTGCTGCATTAGCAGCATACATTCCCGAAAAAGCAACGTATATTTGCATTGGTCAGACAACAGAAGAGAAAGCGGAAGAGGAAGGCATACCTAATTTGCATACTTCCTCTCCGTATACAGCCGATGCAATGCTGTGTTTAATTGGCAAGTTAGCAAATGAAAGGAAGATGAATGATGAGTGAATTTACTTTTGACAGACATAGACGTTTGCGTTCTTCCGCTTCCATGCGTGCACTCGTCCAGGAAACCCATTTACGGGCAACGGATTTTATTTATCCGATATTTGTGATTGAAGGAGAAGATATTCGCAATGAAGTGCCTTCTATGCCTGGTGTTTACCAGGTTTCTTTTGATCATTTATTAGAAGAAGTGAAAGAAGCTTATCAACTGGGAATCCGTTCCCTGATTTTATTCGGAGTTGTTGCAGAAAAAGATGAAATTGGCTCCGAGGCTTTCCATGATCATGGTATTATTCAGGAAGCAACAAACATCGTGAAAAACGCTTATCCGGGAATGCTCGTTGTTGCAGATACCTGCTTATGTGAATACACGTCTCATGGACATTGCGGCGTCATTGAAAATGGAGACGTAGCTAATGATGCTTCGCTGGAGCTGCTAGCAAAAACAGCTGTTTCTCAAGCAAAAGCAGGCGCGGATATTATTGCTCCTTCCAATATGATGGACGGTTTTGTAACAGTTATTCGTCATGCTTTGGATGAGGCTGGTTTCCATCATATTCCGATTATGTCCTATGCGGTAAAATATGCATCTGCTTATTACGGTCCGTTCCGTGATGCAGCTGACAGCACTCCGCAATTCGGCGATCGGAAAACGTATCAGATGAATCCGGCCAACCGTCTGGAGGCTATTCGTGAAGCGAAGTCTGATATCAAAGAAGGCGCTGATTTCTTAATTGTCAAACCGAGTCTTTCTTTTATGGATGTAATGCGGGAAGTAAGAAATAACTTCGATGTTCCAGTTGTTGCTTACAATGTAAGCGGAGAGTATTCTATGATTAAAGCAGCGGCTTTAAACGGCTGGATTGATGAGAAACAACTGGTGACGGAAACATTGTTATCCATGAAGCGTGCAGGAGCAGACTTAATTATTACCTATTTTGCAAAAGATGTGGCAAAATGGTTGCAGGAAGAGAATTAAAGGAGGATTTGCATGGTAAATACAAATTCAGTAGATGCTTATAAGGAAGCTGTTGATTTAATGCCAGGCGGAGTGAACTCCCCTGTCCGCGCATTTAAATCAGTAGGCTTGGATCCGATTTTTATGGACAAAGGAAAAGGTTCTAAAATCACCGATGTTGACGGCAATACCTACATTGATTATGTATTAAGCTGGGGTCCGTTAATTTTAGGACATGCAGATGAACGTGTTACAGAACGCTTAAAAGAAGTTGTAGAAAAAGGGACAAGTTTGGGGACTGGATCCCTGACGGAAAACCAGCTGGCAAAAATGGTTATCGACCGTGTGCCCTCTATTGAAATGGTAAGAATGGTCAATTCCGGAACAGAAGCTACGATGAGCGCGATTCGTCTGGCAAGAGGCTATACCAAAAGAGATTTAATTGTTAAATTCGAAGGAAGCTACCATGGCCATGGTGACTCTCTGTTGATTAAAGCCGGTTCTGGTGTCGCAACACTCGGACTTCCAGACAGTCCAGGAGTTCCGGCGAATATCGCAAAAAATACCATTACCGTTCCTTATAACGATACAGAAAGTCTGAAGCTTGCTTTTGAACAGTTTGGCGATCAAATTGCGGCAGTGATTATGGAGCCTGTATGCGGAAATATGGGCGTGGTACCTCCAAAAGAAGGTTTCTTACAAAATGTGCGCGATATTACAGAACAGCATGGCTCTTTACTTATTTTTGATGAAGTCATGTCCGGATTCCGCGTGGGCTATTACAGTGCGCAGGGACATTTTGATGTAATACCTGATTTAACTTGTCTGGGCAAAGTTATCGGCGGCGGTCTTCCTGTTGGCGCTTATGGCGGAAAACGTGAAATTATCGAACAAATTGCACCAACTGGACCGATTTATCAAGCTGGTACATTATCCGGCAACCCGTTAGCAATGACAGCAGGATATGAATCTTTAGCTGCATTAACAGAAGCTTCTTATGAAGAGATTAATAAGAAGGTAGACCGGCTTACTGAAGGATTCCGCGAGGCAGCCGATAAATATAATATTCCGCTTCATATCAATCGTGCCGGTTCCATGGTCGGCGTCTTCTTCACAGATCAGGAAGTCGTTGATTTTGAAACCGCGCAGTCTTCTAATTTGGATTACTTTGCGCAATATTATCGTGCCATGATTGAAGAAGGCATCTTCCTGCCGCCATCTCAATTTGAGGGATTATTCTTATCTACGGCACACTCCGATGAAGATATTGAAAAAACAATAGAAGCAGTGCATACAGCATTTTCTAAGATTGAAAAATAGATAATAAGTTCATTTAGAAAAAGAAATCCAAACACCACCGTTTGGATTTCTTTTTTAATGGCTCAACTTTCGGTTACTATTCACAGCCACCAAATAAAAATAATATATTTTCAGAGCTCTTCACCAAAATTTATGGTAGACAAATTAAGTTTTAAGGGTAGCCACCGCTAGGGCGGAAAGCGGAATGTTTTTCCGTAGCGGTCATTATCCTCTAAATTTAGTTGATTTTGATGAGGAGCTCTGATGAAGCCAAATAAGTTGGCTGTGAATAGTAACAACTTTCGTACCTTAAAAAGTAATTTCCTTTCCATACAATTGAAGAAGAGAAGGTGAAGTGTAAGCCTGCCGCTGCGGCGGACCGTTGTACGTCGGAAAGCGGAGGGCTTGGCCGGAGTGGGAGCTATACACCATACCCTGCTCAAAAATTGAAGGTCGCTTTAACGAAAAGCAAGTGTGATAATAGGGAGTCTGTTTAACCTGAAACAGCAAGGTTTATATACTTATTCTTTAGTGGTCAAGTTGAGTTAATGCAGAAAAGTTTATTGATATGTATTCCAAGCTGTCTTTTTCTTCTTGGCATATTCCGCTTCTTCCAATCATATAAATGATAACGAATGATTCGCATCTGGACTGTTTGCGAGAGGAGGAATACATTTGTCCGCAGATTCTAATTCATTTATTTTTGAACTGGAAGAATCGCTTTTTTTTGAAAAAGGACAGGAAGTAGAAGAAATCAGAGGCATTTCCATTGAGCCGGAAATTACTATCGAATCATTAGATAACTATATTTCTATTCGCGGCAATATTGAACTTCTAGGAGAATACCAAAAGGTGGATGCAGGAGGTGAAGAAGAAGAAATTTTTGATTTTGATCAGATTCAAGCAAAACGGTATGTGGAAAGTATTCGAGAGGTGAATGGGCTCTATGTATTTACACATAAATTTCCGGTAGATATATCCGTTCCCCCTCAACGAGTTCAAAATATTGAGGACGTCACGGTACAAATTGAGTCCTTTGATTATCATTTATCCGATTCGGACAATTTAAAAATAACTGCCGAGATAGCAATTCAGGGAATTTTGGAAGATGAGGTCTACCGTCCGGAAGAAGAGGAGCCAGAGTCACAAGAAGCTGATACAGAACAAGTGGGAGAAACATTTTCATTTGAAATAGAACATCCGGAAGAAATAGTAACACGTCATGAACAAACAACGTCAACAGAGCAGGAAACGACAGAAGAGGATCTGACATCAGCGGAACAGATAACAACAGAAGAGGAACCGGTATCCGAACAACAGGATGAAAATGATCCGGATCGGTGGAAAATAAAATCACAGCCGCTTTCTGATTATTTTCAATCCCTTTCCGAAGCAACCATTTCCGAGGAAGAAACGGAAGAGGAAAAGCCGGAAGAAGAGAATTTGGAAATGGATGATACGGCAGAGTCGGTGCTGATCGAAGAAGTGGAAGGAATAGAGGAAGAAACAGGGTGGAGCGGGACGGATGAGTCTGAGCTCATTGATTATATAGAAGATGCAGTCTATTCAGACACATCTCGGGAAGAAGAAATCACAGAGGTTGTCACACAGGAAAAAGAAGAAGCACGATCCGAAAGTGATTCCATATTAACAGAGATTTTCCGGGAAGCGGAGGAGAATCATTATAGCAAAATGCGGTTATGTATTGTTCAGGAAAACGATACGATTGATACAATAGCCGAACGTTTTGCCGTCAGCCCGCTGCAATTAATCAAACATAATCAGTTAGACGCTGATTATGAAGTCAATGAAGGACAGCTGCTTTATATTCCATAAAGTAAAATTACCTTCTTACTCACTATATTAAGGCGGGAATTTACAGACTGTTCTCCTTGATAAATAATCATCATAAATAAAAAACACTGCGCAAATAATGGATAAGATTATTTGTGCAGCAGTTTTACATAGGCTTATTTTGACTTATTCGGGGAAAAAAAGACTTCAACTGGAGGTGACACGTGATGAATATATGGAAGAAAGTGCTGGAAGCATATCATATCTATCCTGTCAGTATCGAAAAACAGACCGAACGAGTTGTAAAAGTATTTGATGGTATGCAGGAATATGCATTGAAGCGGAGTTTTTTAACCGAGCAGACAATAGAAGACTGGCAGCATGTCTATCACATTGCCCGTGAAAAAAATGTGACGGAGATTTTACCTGTTTATTTAACCCGGGATAATACATTTTTCCATAAAGAAGAGAACTTTTATTATTATTTAACACCCTGGATTGATTCTCCTGAAATGACGGATTCTGCGTATCATATAGAGCGGACGCTGCAGACACTGGCACAAATCCATAAAAAAACGAGGCAGACCAGCCGTATTAAATCAGAACATCTGAAAGCGTCTTTTCAAGGTTTTTCCAACTTTTGCGAACAGTCTTTGGAACAATTTCAGGTACGTGTCACAGATTATGAAAGCAGAAAATACATGTCTCCGTTTGAACTTTTATATTGCACCCACTATAAAGGGCTATGCCATGCTGTAAGTTTATTGCAGGAAAAGCTGGAACAAATTTATGGGGAGGAAGAAACGGAGATTTTATGGTCTGCAAGTTTATGTCATCAGCGGGTCGATGATACCCATTCCAAAGGCGGTTATTTAATTAATTGGGAAGCGGGTAGTTTGGAGCATCCGGCCCGCGATTTATCCCATTATTTCCGGACATTGACAGGTGCCTATAATCAGCCGGAGAAAACCATACAACAAGCATTTACGGTTTATCAAAAAACCAATCACCTTACTGTAAAGGAAATGCAGCTTATTTCGGTTTATTTATTAAATCCTTCCTCATATTTAAGTGTATTAAAAAATTATACAGAACGCCGTACCAAGAAATCGATGGTAACGCAGGTGAAAGAGCTGCAGCAGCAATTCCGCCGTTTGGAGTTTGCGATGAATTGGGTAGAATTTATTCAAGAAACGTATGAGTCAAAAGAGGAACAGCCGGACTAAATCCACTGCAGGTAAAAGGCAATCACCAGACCAATCAATATAGCAAGTATTAAAATATCCAGTGTAGTGGGTAAAAAAAGTGTGCGGATAAGTTGAAAAATCATAATTGGCGTCACAACTGTTTCCGCAACGAAAATACATTTTCTAGCCCATGGCGGGATCCGATAACGATAAAAACGGGACATTTTCCTCTCCTCCTGTTTATTTGCATGAAGTTAAACTTCTGGAATGTGATATATTATGGTATGTATAAACTTCTAAAAAGTGTGTCAATAATATAGATATACTTTTTTATATGGACTGGACGAACGCCTATTTATCGGTACATGCAAAAGAATGTAGTTGACGTTCTTTAGAGGAACAGATAAAATAAATATTACTAGGAAAACATACGGATACGTTGAAGAGAAGTAGTAAAGAATAAACGCTCTTAAGAGAGGGAAATCACGTGGTGGAAATTTCCCGGGAAGGTTGTTCTTGAAGTCGTCTCGGATGTAGAATCTCTGAAAAGGCAGTAGGAGATTCCGGTTGTCAGCCGATATCCATGACCTTGAGTGTGCTTACTTAAGCTGTAAAGCTTTTTCATAAGCAAACAAAGGTGGTACCACGGAAATATACCTTTTCGTCCTTTATTATAAGGATGAAAAGGTTTTTTTACGTTTTCCGGGAAAGTTTTGTTACATGAACCAAGGAGGTTTTTAACATGTCAGATGAACAAAATCAGCTTCCTCCTAAATACAACCCGCAAGAAGTGGAAGCAGGAAGATATCAATTTTGGTTAGATGGTAAATTTTTTGAAGCGAAAGATGATCCTGAAAAGGAACCGTATTCGATTGTTATTCCGCCGCCAAATGTTACAGGCCGTTTGCATTTAGGGCATGCATGGGATACAACCATGCAGGATACGATTACGCGTATGAAGCGCATGCAGGGCTATGATGTTTTGTGGTTGCCTGGAATGGACCATGCAGGAATTGCCACGCAGGCAAAAGTAGAGGCAAAGTTGAAAGAACAGGGAACGAGCCGTTATGAGCTTGGACGCGAAAAATTCCTAGAAACTGCATGGGAATGGAAAGAAGAATATGCTGACTTCATCCGTTCGCAGTGGGAAAAGCTCGGACTTGGTTTGGATTATTCCCGTGAACGTTTTACGTTAGACGACGGTTTATCGGATGCAGTTCGTGAGGTGTTTGTCCGTCTTTACGAAAAAGGTTTGATCTATCGCGGGGAATATATTATTAACTGGGACCCTTCCACGCAAACAGCACTATCCGATATAGAGGTAATTTACGAGGAAATCCCGGGGAAATTTTATCATATGCGTTATCCTATCAAAGATAGTGAAGAGACTATTGAAATTGCGACAACCCGTCCGGAAACCATGCTCGGGGATACTGCAGTAGCTGTTCATCCCAAAGATGAGCGCTATCAGCATTTGATCGGTAAAACGGTTATCCTGCCGATTGTAGGAAGAGAAATGGAAATAGTTGCCGATGATTATGTAGATATGGAACTTGGTTCTGGTGCAGTAAAAATAACACCTGCCCATGACCCGAATGACTTTGAAATCGGCAACCGTCATGATTTAGAGCGTGTGCTGGTGATGCATGAAGACGGCACGATGAACGAAAATGCCGGCAAGTATCAGGGGTTAGACCGTTTTGAATGCCGGAAGCAGCTGGTTAAAGACCTGCAAGAGCAGGATGTGCTGTTTGAAATCGAAGAACGTCCGCATCAAGTTGGGCATTCGGAGAGAAGCGGCGCCGTTGTTGAACCTTACTTATCCACCCAATGGTTTGTCAAAATGGAGCCACTGGCATCTTCCGCTTTAAGCATGCAGGAATCACCGGAGGAAAAAGTAAATTTTGTTCCGGACCGATTTGAAAAAACATATTTCAACTGGATGGATAATATTCGTGACTGGTGTATTTCCAGACAATTATGGTGGGGGCACCGGATTCCGGCCTGGTATCATAAAGAAACAGGAGAAATCTATGTAGGTAAAGAAGCTCCTGCTGATATAGAAAACTGGGCGCAGGATGAGGATGTATTGGATACATGGTTTTCCTCTGCGTTATGGCCGTTTTCTACGATGGGCTGGCCCAATGAAGAATCTGCGGACCTGAAACGTTATTTTCCTACGAATGTATTAGTAACAGGCTACGATATTATTTTCTTCTGGGTATCCCGGATGATTTTCCAATCGAAAGAATTTATGGATGAACGCCCGTTTGAAGATACGTTGCTGCACGGTTTAATTCGTGATGCAGAAGGAAGAAAAATGAGTAAATCCTTAGGTAACGGGGTAGACCCGATGGATGTCATTGACCAATATGGCGCTGATTCCCTGCGTTATTTCTTAATGACGGGATCCACACCTGGCCAGGACCTGCGTTTTCATTGGGAAAGAATTGAGTCTACCTGGAATTTTGCCAATAAAGTATGGAATGCTTCCCGTTTTTCTCTGATGAATATGGAAGGTTTTACGTATGAGGATATTGATTTAACAGGAGATTTAACCGTTGCAGACAGATGGATTTTATCCCGTTTGAATGAAACGATTGATCACGTAACACGAAATGCGGATAAATATGAATTTGGAGAAGCAGGACGACATCTCTATAACTTTATTTGGGATGAATTTTGTGATTGGTATATTGAAATGGCAAAACTGACGTTATATGGCGAGGATGAGACAAAGAAAAAAACAACACGTTCTGTTTTGGCGCATGTTTTAGATCAGACAATGCGTATGCTGCATCCATTTATGCCGTTTATCACTGAGGAGATCTGGCAGCAGCTTCCGCATGAAGGAGCTTCTATTACCGTCAGTGAATGGCCAGAAGTAAATCCGGCATTTGATGATAAAAAAGCCGTATCGGAAATGCAGCGCTTAGTTGCCATTATCAAATCGGTACGTAACAGCCGTGCAGAGGTGGATACGCCGATGTCGAAGCAGATTGAGATGCTTATTTCTGCTGAAAATGAAGCACTTGTGCAGGAATTAGAGAAGAACCGGGAGTATTTAGAACGTTTCTGTAATCCAAGTTCCCTGCAGATCGCCACAGGCATCGAAGCGCCGGACAAAGCAATGACATCTGTTGTCACCGGAGCGGAAATCTTCTTGCCTTTAGAAGGTTTAATTGATTTTGATAAAGAAATTGCCCGCTTGGAAAATGAACTCGCAAAATGGGATAAAGAAGTGGAAAGAGTGCAGAAGAAACTTTCGAATCAAGGCTTTATCAGCAAAGCACCGGAATCATTGGTGGAGGAGGAAAAGCAGAAAGAAAAAGATTATCTGGATAAACAGGCGAAAGTAAAAGCCCGTTTGGCAGAGTTGAAGCAGTAATTAAAAATAGCTATGCGGATATTTTCGCATAGCTATTTTAGGTTTGACCGCAAGTTTTCTTTTATAAAATGAACATATTTTTCCAAAAGATTAATATTACTAAGCATGCTCAACGTACGTGAGCCAACTGCATCTTCAATTTCATTAAAAATGAATTCTCCGTCATGAGAGAACATGAAATCAATCCCGACCAGTCCGAAATCATAAGCATCTATTATCTTTTGAACCGTTCTTTTTTCAGTTTGATTTAATGTATATAATGATGCCTTCCCTCCCAGGGAGTAATTAGCCCGAAAATCATTTGTGTTTTCACGTAAAACTGCTGCGATGATGTCTTTACCAATCACGAAGACCCGTAAATCCTTGCCTGGCTGTATGTTTTTCGGAGATTGTACTACAAAGGTTTCTGTGGTGTTTTGACAGTACGCTTTCCATTCTTTTAGATGATGAAGCATGACCACCTGACTTCCCCCTTTTCCTGCCGCTGTTTTAACAACAAAAGGGAAATCCAGCGGCGAGGAAGAAGGAGTCAAATTTCCCGGGAAGTAATATGTTTCCGGAACAGGGATGCCTAGCTGCTGGATGGCTAAGTAACCATAGGCTTTGTGGTTAAATGTTTCTGAGATAAGAGGTTTATTAAATACGGCTATCCCCATTTGCTCCAGCTGTTTATTCAAAAGTGGATCGACCGTCCGCACGACAGCGAAATCAGCAGTTATTTCTTTTCCATTTGCATAGATAACCGGTTTATTATGATAAATGCCGATTGAAATTTCTTCTCTGTGTAATAAGACCAGCTCGATAGATTGTTTTTGCGCTTCATCGATAAACCAGTCAATATAACTTTTATTTCGGATAGAATCAGATATTGTATAAATCAGCCAGCCTTTCATCAGGAAAGCTCCTTTTTTATATAGGATATCATGTCATCGGCAACGTTGATTCCGGTACATTCGTATAGATTGCGGATATGTGCATTGGCATTTATTTCACAAACCAGCAGCTCCTCATTTGGGCCATATAATAAATCCACACCGGCAAAATCAGCTCCAATTGCTTTTGCTGCCCTGACAGCCAACTTTTCTGTTTTATCATCAAGCGCAAACGGAAGCATTTTTCCTCCATTTGTTACATTTGCACGGAAATCTTTGTTATTTTGTCGTTCTACAGCAGTTACAGCTTTCTCACCAACAACTTGCACACGGATATCCCGTCCTTTGCTCTCCGCTATATAACGCTGGAATACAAACGGACGTTGTTCCATCATCGGAATAATATTTGTTAATTCTTCGTAGGTGGAAATAAAATGAACCTGTTCTCCAAAGGAACCGAACGCTTCTTTAACAATCAGAGGGATTCCGAGAAACTCCGTGACTTTTTGTATATAAGCAGAAGGGAGGTTTCCTCCATGGTACTTTTTCGGAGCGATGATTGTTTCAGGGAAAGGAATCTGTTGCTGGCTGAGCAATTGATACGTGTAAATTTTATCATCGCTGATTTCAATCGTACGTGATGCATTAAATACACGAACACCGAGCTGCTCCAGTTGTCTTGCTATGTATATATCTTTATCGATAAAAAAAGCAAAATCAGGCAGTTTAACATCATTTGCGATAGATGACACCATGCCATTTTTCGGGCATAATAAAGTTAAAACCGCATCATTTTTTAAACAGATTGTCTGAATATGTTGTTTTTCTGCAGCTTCTGCAATCATATTTGCATAGTCCAGAAATTTATCTGTTGCGATACTTCCATTAATAATAATCCAACCTGTATAATTCAAATTAGAACATCCTTTCTCTTTACGGTGAAATGAGATTTAACGGACATGACAAATCCGATGAAACCAACCAGGAGATGAAGTAGCCGTTTTTCACTTTATTTCCATAAAATGATTCTTTTGTATGTAAGAGGGATTACGGACAATCATACTGTGATAATCAGTATACGACGAATAGATGAAGGAGGAAAGAGAGATGAATACAAACATCCATGATTTTTTTGAAAAACGTCAGCAACTTGGCGTGCAGCCGGGATTAGATCGGGTCGATTCATTATTAGATGCTTTCGATCATCCAGAGAAAAAATTTACATCTATTCATATTGCCGGCACGAATGGAAAAGGATCTACAGGAGCCTTTCTGCAAGCTGCATTAAGAGCAAACCGTTACCGGGTAGGAACATTTACATCCCCGACACTGCATGGACTGACCGGATTTATTCTTCATAACGGAGAACCTGTTTCAGAGAATGTGTTTACAGAATTATTTCATGAAATGGAGCCGGTGATTGAACGCATGGATCAAGAAGGGCATTCACCGAGCCATTTTGAAATTATTACTGCGATGGCATTTTTGTATTTTTCCCGAAACGTGGATATAGCTATTATAGAAGCCGGTATGGGAGGGAGAGAAGATACGACAAATGTCATTAACCCCATTTTATCAATTATTACGACGGTTTCCAAAGATCATACGGCTTTTTTGGGTGACACGATAAAAGAGATTGCTTCGCATAAAGCGGGTATTATTAAGCCAAAGACACCAATTATAACAGGTGTAGAAGGAGAAGGACTGACGCCGATTATTCATGAAGCAAATAAAAAGCGTGCTGTTGTATACCGGTACGGAATGGACTTTATGGTAAATGACCTGCAAATTGATGAATTTGAATGGAAGAATATCGCTTCCAGCTACCGTATAAAATTACAAAGTATTGGTTTACATCAGCACCATAACGCGTCGATAGCTATACAAGCTATAAAAGTGTTAAAAAATAGATTTGGTCATTTGGATATGCGTGTTGGGATTGAAGCGATTGAAAAAACGACGATACCTGGCAGAATGGAAAAAATACATGATATTCCCTTTATTTTAGTGGATGCTGCGCATAATGAAGCAGGTGTAAAAGCTTTTATTAAAACAGTGAGAGCGATTTACCCAAGAAGAAAAGTACATGTATTGTTTGCTGCTTTTAAAGACAAAGATGTACAAGCAATGCAGCAATTGCTTACAGATGTGTTTCCGAATTTATATATAACAACTTTTGAACATCCCCGGGCTGCTTCTCTTACGGACTACCCGATTCAAGATAAAGGTGAACAGGTTGCGGACTGGAAAGCGTGGCTGGAAGATAAGATAAGAACTTCCATGGAACCCGTTCTGGTTACCGGTTCATTCCAATTTACAAGCCTGGTCCGTTCGTTTGTCAAATCAATGGAAGATTCGGAATAGATCCAGAGGGATAGGATAAGAAATTTGTAGAACGATTATCAAAGGAAGTGCCATGATTCGCCTTACTTTTTACAAAAGCTGTGCTAGAGTGAAACAAAACTAGCATCGGAGGGCGAATGGATGGCAAAACACAAACCGAAAATAATCAAAGATACGAAAGGCAATTGGACGTATAAAGTCCATACCTCCTCCAAAGAAGATGATGCAGAAAGAGAGTCGGCAGCAGCGGAGGAAAGAGAACAGACAAAAGCGGATTTGCAGCCACTGGTACCAGTGGAGCGTCCGGTGAAAGGACATCGAAAAAGAAATAGTGTATGGAAAACCATTTTAATCAGTGCAGGAAGTGCTATTTTTGTCGGATCAATCATCGGCTTTTTTCTTATCCGGATGTTTGGACAAGTAGATACTCCGTCAAATGCTGAGAGTCCTTCGCAAACAACGACGGCCGTCACACAAGCAGAACAAGAGGAAGCGAACCTGGGTACAGACACTGTGACCACCTCTCTCGATCCATTAGAATCGTATATCTTGCAGGCTGGTGTTTTTTCGGAACAAGAAAATGCAGAACCATTAATTTCCAGCTTGACAGATTTAAATATACAGCCTGTGTTTTTTGAAAGAGATGGAGAATTTTTTCTGATGGCAGGTATCACACCGTCAGAAGATGCAGCTCAATCGCTTGCTGCCTCTCTTTCTGATAATCAGACAGATCTTTATGTGAAGGAATGGAATACGCAGCCAAAAGAAATAGAAATGACAGAAGCGGAAAGAGAATGGATTACTGCATTTCAAACTTTTTTTGATGAACAGCTTCAACAAGCAGATGTCACCCAGCCGATTGCAGATGAAACAATCACCGCTTTAGCGGACAAAGCCCCGGAAGAAGGAGCCACCATTGATGAGTTAGTAACAAGCTTAACGGAAATGCAGGGTGAACCTTCCTTTTATCAATTATTAAGCTGGATGAAAGCATATGATGAATTATAGATAACAATCCCCTTGGAAAACTTACATTCCAAGGGGATTGTTATTTTAAAATGAAGGACTGTCATCATGGATAAACTTATCACAGTGTAACTGGCTGGGGCTGGGAGGCTGCGGTTACTCGCCCCACCGAAGACATTTGCGCTTTCCCATAGGAGTCTACGTGGTTGGCCTGCGCTCTAAAAGGACGCTACAATGTTTGGAAGAAATAACATCCTGATGAAGTGAGATGAAATAATCGCTTTCATGCACAGAAAAAATGATTGCGGAACATTTTTACCACGCACCACGAAAAATGTGTTCTGTCTGATCTACGTTTATTTGTTCAGCTATTTCATATTTAGAACATCCCACCAGCGGAGGCGGACCGTTTTGACTCCTGAGGGATCAGCACCCTCTGAAGATCCACTTTTGCCAAGCGACCTTCTTGGCAAAAGTTAGCTGAAGAGCGTGCCCCTAGGAAAGCAAAACGGTCCGCCGCAGGGAGCAGTTCAGCGGTCGCCTTACACTTCACCTTCTGCCCTTTGGCAACAGCTGTATGGAAGAAACTCCCTCTATTTCTATGGAATGAAAGTTACTTTTTAAAGTGCCAAAATTGAGTGAAATGTATTTTTATGCTGAAAAACCAAGCACAAAACCGTTATTTCCTCGTAGAAAAAATCCTTTTTGATGTGCTATACGCTGATAGAAATGCTGAATTATCGAGTGGAAATCCATACCTGGTATCGATATGATGTAATTAAAAAGAAAGGCGGGATACCATGGGAAAACCAATTTTCATCCGGGATTTACCAACGGAAGACAGACCGAGAGAACGACTGCTCAAATATGGTGCAGACAAGCTGAGTAATCAAGAAATACTTTCTATTTTAATAGGAAGCGGCTCAAAGGATGAACCTGTACAACTGCTGGCAGATCGTATTCTCATGCATTTTGAGGGGATCAAATTATTAAGAGATGCTACTGTAGAAGAATTAACAGCGATAAAAGGAATAGGTATTGCAAAAAGTATGAACATATTGGCAGCAATTGAACTCGGGAAAAGAATCAGCAGTTATAAGTCTTTAGATGCCTATATTATCCGTTCCCCTGAAGACGGAGCCAATTATGTTATGGAAGAGATGCGTAATTTAGCACAGGAGCATTTTGTAGCACTTTTTTTAAATACCAAAAACCAAATCATTCATCGGCAAACCCTCTTTATCGGCTCGCTTAATGCCAGTATTGTACATCCACGCGAGTTGTTCCGTGAAGCTGTGAAACGCTCCGCTGCTACGATATTAGTGTGTCATAATCACCCCTCTGGTGACCCGACTCCATCACAGGAAGATATCCTTATTACGAAACGGCTGATGGAATCCGGAAAAATAATTGGAATTGAAGTCATTGACCATTTAGTAATTGGTAACGAGTGTTTTGTTTCATTAAAACAAAAAGGGTACTTATAAATACTATCTATTTTTAGTATTTTTTCGTATAATTGTATAGGGTATTAATTTTCAGCGCCATTTTTCTTATTAATACAGAAGTGGCGCTTCTTCAAATTGTATAATCAAGCTATTCGCTCCATCATGCGTGTTTATATACATGAAAACAGAAATAAAAACGATTGATATGAGAATGAGAAAGGATGAAAATAATGGGGATATTTAATTTTTCGCAGGATTTGGGGATTGATTTAGGAACAGCAAATACATTAGTCTATGTAAAAGGAAAAGGCGTTATTGTCCGGGAACCTTCTGTTGTTGCTAAAAATATGGAAACAGGTGAGGTCGAGGCTGTTGGAAGTGACGCAAGAATGATGATTGGACGTACACCTGGGAATATTTCTGTTATCCGCCCGATGAAAGACGGGGTTATTGCTGATTACGATACAACTTCCGTGATGATGAATTATTATATGAAAAAAGCAATGAAGAACCGGTCGCTTTTTGCGAAGAAACCAAATGTCATGATATGTGTTCCTTCCGGTATTACGATGGTGGAAGAGCGGGCGGTTATCGATGCAACAAAACAGGCAGGCGCAAAAGAAGCCTATCCGATTGCAGAGCCTTTTGCGGCAGCGATTGGAGCAGGATTGCCTGTTTGGGAACCGACAGGAAGTATGATTGTTGATATTGGAGGCGGAACAACGGAAATAGCGGTAATTTCATTGGGAGGCATTGTAACAAGTAATTCCATTCGAATCGCAGGAGATGACCTGGATGAAGCTATTATCTCTTACATACGAAAAAATTATAACCTAATGATTGGAGAAAGATCCGCCGAATCGATTAAAATGGATATAGCAGCAGCGAAAAAAGGCATCATTGGAGAAGAAAGGGATATCAGAGGACGTGATTTGTTGACGGGATTGCCAAAAACAATTACAGTTACATCTGAAGAAATTTCTGGAGCTTTGGATGATAATGTCGATGCTATTGTCAATGCAGTCAAAACAACGCTGGAAAATACCCCGCCGGAATTATCCGCTGATATCATGGATCGGGGGATTGTGTTATCCGGAGGCGGAGCACTTCTAGAAAATCTGGATAAAGTAATAAGTGATGAAACAAAAATCCCGGTATTTGTTACAGACGAACCATTGGAGAGTGTCGCCATCGGAACAGGAAAATCACTTGATTATATTGATCAATTTCGTTCAGCTCCAAGTGTGTCTTCACGCGTGTTAAATTATTAAGTAGGTGTTTGTATGAATTTTTTTCGAAGCAAGAAATTATTTATAATCCTAGTCGGATTCATTGTACTCGTTGTTTTAATCGGATACTCCCTGAACAACCGGGGACAGTTAAACTTTGCAGAAAAGGCTGTCAGTGATGCAGTAGGCTGGGTGCAGAATGTTGCACAAGCTCCAGTAACATTTGTTACGGATATTGCTTCTAATATCAGTGATTTCAAAACAACATTTGAAGAGAACCAAGTATTAAGAGAACAGCTTTCGCAGCAAAAAGGGGTAGCATATGATTTGCAGCGGCTGGAAGAGGAGAATGAAGAATTACGCTCTATGATCGATATGACGGAAACCTCCCGGGATTATGAGCCGATCTATGCAACGGTTATTGCCCGTTCACCGGAACAATGGGTAGACCAAGTGACCATTAACCGGGGAGAGAATGACGGAATAACGGAAAATATGGTTGTCCGCACAGCAGAAGGAATGATTGGAAAAGTCCTGCGTACATCAGAAGGAACGTCTACAGTGCAATTATTGACAGGATTTGATGAATTTAATCGTGTTTCTGCGACGGTATTAAGAGAAGACGACAGTGATATTTTTGGCATGATTGAAGGATTTGATGAAGAAACAGAGATGCTGTTATTCCGTATTATTGAAGAATCGGATTCAGATATCGAAGAAGGAGATACCGTTTATTCTTCCGAACTGGGCGGTGAATTTCCGGCAGGTATTACGATCGGCGAAGTAAGTGAAGTGGTCGCTGACCAGTATGGCCTAACTAGAATTGCAATGGTTGAACCGGCGGCAGATTTATTTGATATACGGAATGTGATTGTTGTGAACCGTTCGATTGATCAGCCGGAAGAAGAGGAAGAGGTAGAAGCAGAAGGGAATGACGAGTCTTGACTAGACGTGTGATATTCCCTGTCATTCTTTTCGTAGTAATGGTATTGAGTGGAGTGGCCTTAGAGCTGTTACCCCATCAGTTGTTAATGGGTTCCTATATGATTGTGCCGCACTGGCTGTTTGTAATGCTGATTTATATTGCGATTTTTTATGACCGTAATGATACTTATTATGCTGTGTTATATGCTCTGATTTTTGGATTGCTTTTTGATATCGTGTATACAGGTATTTTAGGTGTTTATATGATTTCATATGCACTGGTTATATATATTGTCCGCGGTCTAAAGAAAATGCTGCAAGGAAATTTTTATGTGTTGTTAATCCTCTCCGCTTTTGGAATTGCTTTAGCTGATGTGAGTATTTATACCATTTTTACGGTGATTGGATTAGCAGACATGCCGATAGAAGTCTACTTATTGAATCGGTTGGTGCCTACTATTCTTATGAATCTTTTATTCTTAGTAGTCATCTATCCAATAATCATCAAGCCAATGCGCAAATGGGGCAGAGAATTAAGCTGAGCTGACCGTTTGAAATGCTTCTTTTTAGACGTATATTTATGGAAGGACAGCAGACTCTGCTCAGTCAGCTTCTCAGGTTGGAGCTGGCTGCTGAAAAAAGAGGTGAATAGATCGTGCAAGAAACCAAACCAACCATCACGATTAAAGGGACAAGAGATGGTTTAATTTTATTTATAGATGAAGATGCTTCTTTTGAAGAAATTGTACAAGATTTAGTCAAAAAACTAGAAGCCAGCAGCCCGAAAAAAGAAGAGCCAGTCGTTTCCGTTAAAGTAAAATTAGGTCATCGTTATTTAAAAGATGAACAGCGCCAGCAATTAAAAGAAATTATTGAAGAAAAGAACCGTTTCCAAATAGAGGCCATGGAATCCGAAGTTATACCGATTAAAGATGCTAAAACATGGCTGGATCAGAGTAAATTAAAAGTAGTTAATCAGATTGTCAGATCAGGACAAGTACTGGAAACAGAAGGTGATTTACTTTTGGTTGGTGATGTGAATCCCGGGGGCAGAGTAAGAGCTCGAGGAAACATCTACATTATGGGTAATTTACTGGGGATTGCCCATGCCGGAACAGAGGGAGATAAGGAGGCTTTTATAGCTGCTTCTTATATGAAACCGGCGCAGCTTCGAATTGCCGGATATATCAGCCGGGCACCTGATTATGAAGCTGATGGAGTATACATGGAATGCGGAATCATTGATCCGGATCAGGATAAGATTGTGATTGACTCAATCAAAATCCTTTCGAAACAGAAAAAGGTGATTAGCGCATTTGAGAGGAGAATGAATAATGGGTGAAGCGATTGTCATCACATCGGGGAAAGGCGGCGTTGGTAAAACAACCACATCTGCAAATATTGGTACAGCTCTGGCTTTAATGGACAAGAAAGTTTGTTTAATTGATACAGATATCGGCCTTCGTAACCTCGACGTCATAATGGGACTCGAAAATCGGATTATTTATGATATTGTTGATGTCATTCAAGGACGTTGCAAATTGCAGCAAGCTTTAATAAAAGATAAACGTTTTGATTATCTTTCTGTGCTTCCTGCTGCGCAAACTAGTGATAAGACATCCGTAACCTCTGATGGCATGAAGGAAATTATAACAGAATTAAAACAAGAATATGATTATATCATTATTGATTGTCCAGCCGGTATAGAACAAGGTTTTCAAAATGCTGTTGCTGGTGCCGACAGAGCAATAGTTGTGACAACACCTGAAAATTCAAGCGTACGGGATGCGGACCGGATTATTGGACTGATTGAAAATGAAGATATGGTGGAAGCGCCAAGACTCGTTATAAACAGAATTCGCAATCATATGATGAAAAACGGGGATATGCTTGATGTCGATGATATTGTCCAACTGCTGGCAATTGATTTGATTGGTATTGTAGCGGATGATGAAGAGATGATTAAAGCTTCTAATAAGGGAGAGCCGATTGCGCTGCATCCGAATTTTAAAGCATCGATCAGCTACCGTAATATAGCAAGAAGAATTTTAGGTGAAACTGTTCCGCTGCAGCCGCTCGAGGAAGAAAAAAGTTTTATGCAAAAGGTCAAAGCATTCTTTAAAATATAATATTAGCTGTTCAACGCAAAAGGATTGATATTGGTAAAAAAACATCCGGCAAATCAAATGATTTGCCGGATGTTTTTGATTAATATCCAATAAAAGATTCTCCAATTGTTTTTCGATAGGGTCTTTCATTGAAGTAAAATGCTAAACACTCGTTATCTTCCACAGAAACCCGTTCTTTATCCGGGTATTCGATATAAATCGTATGTTTTTTTTCACGATGAAATCGGGCTAATACATCTAAAAAACTGTCATGAGAAGATGCATAGATTGGTTGGATAGCACGTACAAAATGGCCGCCTTCGTATCTCTTTAAAAGAAAACGGATAAAAACATAAAAGCGATATTTCCACTCTTTCCGGTTTTCATGTATTAAAAATAGCCAGATAAGAAAACTGCTCAGTGTAAATGGGAAGAAAAAAAGCTGTGCTAAAATAATGATGGCGCATATAGCTAATGAAGCAATAATCGTTGTGTAATAAGCTTTTTTAAAGGTTAAGAATGTCGTTAAAATCAGAAAAATAAGTTTTCCGCCATCCAATGGCCAAATCGGCAGCAAGTTAAAAAGAAGAATAATGGTATTATAGTATAAAATCAATTCATAATAGTATTCCGGGATTATTCCAAAGGGTGACATGGCATAAAGCAGTCCATATATTAAAACTTGAACAAATGGGCCTGCCATAATGACGATGGCTTCTTCACGGACAGGACGAGTTCCGTGCTCATCTGTTTTCATAACGCCGCCGAACGCCCAAAGCATTATAGCGGAAATTCTCCATCTGAAAGAAGAAGCAGCAATATAATGTCCTAATTCATGAAGGAACACAATACTAAAAATAATGGTCAATTCCGTAAAGGATCCTGTTAAAAAAGATATAACTATAAATATCCATAGAATAGGATGAAAATGAATCAGTTGGAATGCATTTTTAAGGCTGTTGATCAACAAGAATCACCTGCTCGGGATCAATATATTGGTTTTCCTGTTCAATGGCGAAAAAAACAGAAGTGCTGTCATTTCCCGTTCCTGGGGTTCCAAGGACTTGACCATCAGAAATATGCTGATATAAATGGACATCAATAGAATCTAAAAAGCCATACTGCGTTGTTGTACCATCCGCATGCTGGATTTTAACCGTTTTATCAGTAGAACGGTCATTACCGGCGAATACGACAATTCCTTCCTGCACGGCTGCCACATTCTTATCTCCTTCTGCATCGATATAAATACCTTGGCCATTTTCATGGAAAGGCTCTGAAATAGCTCCATTGACTGGCAGAAAAGCTCCTTCTGTAACTGCCTCTTCTGTAACTGGATCAGGCCGGAAAGATAATGGCGTGCCAAATGATTCTGAATACCATGCATTTACTTTTGCAAAAGGGAACTGATTTGTTAAAGTGGTATTTATCCATTCTTTGGGCTGGTCCATGAAAGGTCTGTCCATTTCAGTAACAAATGCTGTCCCGAGAAAAAGGGAAACAGACAATAGAGCTTTCACAGCAATACTGGTTATGCGAGCATTGTTTTCAGGAACGGCTGTATTTGTATGATTGGCAGATACGGAAGGGTAGAATCCATGCGATTCTTCCATATCCGGTAAAGCATTATTTTGCAGATAATTTTCTTGCTGGTATTGTTTTTTTTGGTTTAACCCTTTTGTTTTCTGACGCATTTCAATGGTTTTCCGGATTTTTTTAATGTTTTTATCCATCCATCTCACTATCCTTTACAGCGTGGTGTAATTCATTTTATGTGGAACAAGCAGTTTGTATGATTAAATACTGCAAAGACAAAGAGATACTTTATCAGAACTGAAGTAGCGTTGATTTTTGTAAGGAAGCGTGTAAATGAAAAACAATGGTTGACAATGGAGCCTATAAAGTGGTAAGATTTATCTGTTATTCTAAGTAGCACCCGTGCTACAACCGCGCAGAACAGGTTTTTAAACTTGCTAGATGCAGTACCTGAATGGCGAGTCTGAGTTTAATGAGGAGGTGCATATAAATGTACGCAATTATTGAAACTGGTGGTAAACAAGTTAAAGTAACGGAAGGACAAGAAATCTATGTCGAGAAAGTGGACAGCGGTGTAGAAGACACTGTAACTTTCGAGAAAGTCCTATTCGTTGGCGGAGACGATGTGAAAGTTGGTGCTCCATACGTTGATGGTGCATCTGTAACTGCAAAGGTTGAAAAACATGGCCGTCAAAAGAAAATTGATGTTGTGAAGTTCAAAGCGAAAAAGAACTACCATCGTAAGCAAGGTCATCGTCAACCTTATACGAAGCTTGTTATCGACAAAATCAGTCTATAAGGTCTCTGTTGATCATCATGATTCAAATAACTGTTTTTCAATCAGATAATCAGGTTACAGCGTTTGAAGTTACCGGACATGCAGAGAGCGGTCCTTATGGATACGATCTTGTCTGTGCTGGTGTTTCTGCTGTGACATTTGGTTCTGTGAATGCAATGATGAAGCTGTGTGATACAGACCTCGATATTGATCAGGGAGCTGATGACGGTGGTTATTTAGCTGTGCAGCTTCCAGCGAATATAAGCTCTGAAAAACTGGAAAAGCTTCAGTGGCTGGTAAAAGGAATGATTGTTTCTTTGGAAACCATTGAAGCGAGTTATGACGAGCATGTTCAACTGAAATTTTTATAAGGAGGTGCATTTTCATGTTACGTCTAGATTTGCAATATTTTGCAACGAAAAAAGGAACAGGTAGCTCTAAAAACGGTCGTGATTCTGAATCAAAACGTCTTGGTTCCAAACGTGCGGATGGTCAGTTTGTAACTGGCGGTTCTATCCTTTACCGTCAACGCGGTACAAAAATTTACCCAGGTGAGAACGTTGGCCGCGGCGGAGATGATACACTTTTCTCTAAAATTGATGGTATTGTGAGATTCGAACGCTTTGGCAGAGACCGTAAAAAAGTGAGTGTTTACCCAGAAGCTAAAGAAGCTTAATGCTTACTGCGGTTTATTTCAAAAACCAGAAGGCTGTCGAGATTATATCTCGGCGGCCTTCTTTCTTTTTGCCTGTGTAAGGTGGTATTCTTCCGTTTCCGACTTTTGATTTCCGCTTTTTTCTGCTATACTCAACTTTAATGAGGTGAAGACATGGGGGAAGAGGAAACAGTTCGTTTAATACAGAAATACCGGCATGATTTAATGAATCGATTACAAATTGTTTCCGGCTATTTGAGTATGGGAAGCGCCGATAAAGCAAAATATCATTTAGACAATACGCTTCAGTTTTATGAAGAGGAACGGAAATTGATGCGCTTAAATGCAGATACCTTTATAATTTGGGTTTTACAATTTCAGGATGTATATCCTTCTTTTACACTTACATATCATGTAGATTTGCTGGAATCAGCTGAAACATCCATTAATGAGCAAAAGCTTCTCTTGACCTGTGAAAAACTTTTGGCTGTTTTATCAGAGGCTGCAGAAGAATTTCATGTGTATGACCTTTTTCTTTATATAGAAGAAAGAGAATCTGATTGGATTATTCGAATGAACATAAAAGACATCGCAGTTGAAAATGCATCAGCAATAGAACAACGATATGGAATTTCTGTCACTATAGAAAAAGAACAAACAAGTTTTGAATGGAGTATTGCAAAAGATGAAAGAGGTGAATAGCAATGTTTGTCGACCAGGTCAGTGTCTATGTAAAAGCCGGTGACGGCGGAAACGGACTTGTAGCTTACCGCCGGGAAAAATATGTTCCTAAAGGCGGACCTGCAGGAGGTGACGGCGGAAATGGAGCGGATATCGTCTTTAAAGTCGATGAAGGTTTAAATACTTTAATGGATTTCCGTTACAACCGTCATTTTAAAGGAAAACGCGGGGAAAATGGCATGAGCCAGAACCAGCATGGGAAAAATGCAGCTGCCTATGTCATTGCTGTACCGCCGGGAACCACTGTGGCAGATGAAGATACCGGCGAAGTGATTGCAGATTTAACCACACACGACCAGGAAGCGGTTATCGCCAAAGCCGGGCGCGGAGGAAGAGGCAATTCAAGATTTGCCAACCCGCGTAACCCTGCACCGGATATGGCGGAAAACGGGGAACCGGGTCAAGAACGAAATATTAAAGTGGAGCTAAAACTGATTGCCGATGTGGGATTAGTCGGTTTTCCAAGTGTTGGTAAGTCCACATTATTATCTGTAGTCAGTGCAGCAAAGCCAAAAGTTGCAGCTTACCATTTTACAACGGTAGCTCCTAATCTTGGCGTCGTAGATACGGAAGATCACCGCAGTTTTGTGCTGGCGGATTTACCGGGATTGATTGAAGGTGCTTCCGAAGGGATTGGCCTTGGTTATCAGTTTCTGCGCCATGTGGAACGCACCCGGGTGATTGTTCATGTGATTGATATGGCCGGAACAGAAGGGCGCGATCCATACGAAGATTATATGAAAATTAATGAGGAACTGGCTTCATATGATCCGCAGCTTTTAGCCAGACCGCAGATTATTGCTGCCAATAAAATGGACATGCCTGATGCAGAAGCACATTTAAATGCATTTAAAGAAAAATTGGGAGAAGAGATCCCGATATATAAAATTTCAGCTATTACAAAAGAGGGTCTCAGAGATCTATTATTTGCTGTAGCAGATAAATTAGAAGAGATACCAAAATATGAACCGGAGATCGAGCAGGCAGATGAGACGGTTGTTTATCGCCATCAGAAGGAAGAAGATCCTTTCCATATTACCAGGGATCCGGACGGCGCTTACGTACTGTATGGCCACCGGATTGAAACTTTATTTAAAATGACAAACTTTCAACATGATGAAGCTGCACAGCGTTTCTCCCGTCAGTTACGAGGAATGGGTGTTGACAAAGCACTCCGTGACCGCGGAGCAAAAGACGGTGATACAGTCCGGCTGTTAGATTATGAATTCGAATTTATGGAATAGTTTTGAATAGGAACTTAGAGCAGTTCTTGATTTGTTTAGGAGGAAATGAAGTTGACGAGTATTGGTTATTTAGGCCCTAAGGGAACATTTACAAAATTAGCAGTAGACGCCACTTTTAACGGAGAACATAAAAAAGCATTTAAAACCATTCCAGAATGTATCGATGCCGTAAATAACGGGGAAATTGATATCGGTGTGGTGCCATTAGAAAATGCGATTGAGGGCACTGTGCAGCTTACGGTAGATTATTTGATTCATCAAGTACGGATACCGGTAGCTGGAGAAATTGTAGTACCTATTGAACAACATCTGCTTGTCCGGGACGATATTATTCACGACGAAGCTGAAATCAAAGAAGTACATTCCCACAGTCATGCAATCGCGCAGTGTCATCAGTATCTGCATCAACATTTGAAGAATGCACAGATAGCCTTTACCTCTTCAACGGGAAGAGCGGCGGAGATCGTCAGCAGTTCTGATGCTCCAATTGCAGCAGTTGGAAACCGTTCTGCTGCTTCAGAATATGGATTGAAAATATTTAAGGAAAATATTCATGATTATCCGAACAATCATACGCGCTTTCTTGTGCTTTCCCATCAACCGGAAAAAGTGAAAATTAAGAGTGAGCCCAAAGGAGATAAAACAACGCTCTTAATTACATTGCCAAGTGATAAGGCGGGGGCACTGCATCAGATTCTTTCTGCGTTTGCGTGGCGTAAAATGAACTTATCTAAGATTGAATCCAGGCCCACAAAAACCGGGCTGGGAAATTATTTCTTTATTATTGATGTGAATCAAGCTTATGATGACGTGCTTCTACCGGGCGCCAAGGCTGAACTTGAAGCGCTTGGATGTCAGGTTACGATTCTCGGATCTTATTCTGTATATAATATTTTATAAGTGCCCGATGATTTAAAATGACGTTAACCGTTTTATAGCAAATATAGAAAAAGTGCTGAGCATTTATATGTGCCGGCACTTTTTCTATATTTGGCTTCCATTTGCACAGTAGATCCATAGCTGCTGCCTATCACCCTGCCAGGCAATGTGCTGCTTTATTTCATTCCCGCTGTCTTTACGAACATATACTTATATGCAACTTTTTAGTTTTCATGCATATGCTGATATAGAGCATTAGCCCATTTCAATTACGAAAGGGAAGGGAGTACGTTATTTTGAAAATACACATTGTGCAGCTTGGAGATACATTATGGAAATTGGCAGAGAAGTATAATGCTTCTTTTGAAGAATTAAAAAAAGTCAATTCACATTTGGCTAATCCCGAAAAGCTTATGCCTGGCATGAAAATAAAGATACCCGGATCCAAAAAAGCCGTCCAAAAAAACAATGCCAAAAAAGAGCAAACAGCACCTGGTGCAACAAAAAAAGAAACGCAAACGTCGCCGAAAGAACAACAGAAACCTGTGCAAAAAAAGGAACAACAGAAGGAACAACCAAAAGAGCAGCAAAAAGCAGAGCATCCATATAAACAAAAATCACCGACGCCCATTGCTGTGTTAACAGAAGATGATCAAAAAGAAAAGAAAAAAGAACAGTTCGAAGCAGTTATGCCGAAAATGCCACAGGCTCCAGCGATGCCTATTTTAGAAAAGGAAATGAAGACAGACAAAAAACAAGTACAAATGAAACAGCCTCCGAAGCCGGAAAAACCGAAACAGGAAAAACATACATCAGATGAAAAGAAGCAGCCATCAAGTATGCCATCACCAAAACCGCAACAAACCGAACAGCCGGCAGAGATGCCTTGTGAACCAATTGCTTTCATTCCGCAAATGATGCCGGTCTTTTATATGCCTTGTCCGCCAATGCCGCCGCAGATGCATCCTTATCCTGTACAGCCGGCCATGCAGCAAGGATTTCCTATGATGCCGCCAATGGGGGATTGTGGTTGTGGCGGACAAAATTATTCTCAGCAGGTACAAGGTGATTTTTATCCAATGCCTGGAGGGTTCCCTGAAGGTCCGTTCGGGATGCCGGAGATGCAGTTTCAGGAAATGCCTAATCAGCAACACCAAGCGATGCATCCGCCGAATCAGCAAGCATCGAACCATGGGTCCTATAGGATGCCTTCATCAAATAACCCAAATAATCAAACATCTGCATCCAGCCCGAATACTGGTGATCCGTCCTTTTCAGCTTATCAACCAAACCCGATGCCGACATCCGCATCCTTTATGAATGCACCGAGACAGCCGGAAAGACCGTCCGGAAATCAACGTTATTTTCAGCCTGATTATACGGCGGCACCCAATTCTTCACAGGAGCATCCGTTTTTCCCGAAACCGCCATTTTATCCAGAACATCCCGATGAAAAACATGACTCCGATTCATAAAAAATGTGTAAAAAATCCTTCCTGATCCATACTAAAAGTATGAGGGAGGATTTTATTATGTTGAAAATACAATATATGTTTTACGCTATATCGATTATATTATTGATGACAGGCTGTGCGAACACAACAACAGAAAAGCATACAGACAATGAACAATCCGTTCAGCCGATTCACTATGAAGAGAACAATACGCAAACACCTGTGAAGCGAGGACACGAGATAGTAAGACAAAATGAAGCTCCGTCTTTGGAATCTTTTGATCGAGAAGAAGCGGCTGCATTTCAAGAAATGATTCGTAAGCATCCAGATGTAGAGGACGTACAGGTGGTTACCGAAGCAAACCGGATTGTTGTGGCTGCTCAGATGAAAAAAGGAACAGACAGTAGTGATTTTGAGGAAATAAGTCAGGATATTGAACAAATGGTGGATACAGACAAACAGCTGTTCATTTATAATAATACGGCAAAATGGGAACGAGCAAAAGATTTTAATGCACGTGAGGAAGCAAATCAAATGGGAGAAGATACGGAACGTCTGTTTCAAAATTTATTTGAATAACGGCGATAAAAAGAGGGTTTTCCTTTTCTGATGGGACTTTTTTTGATATAGTAAAAAAAGAGTTTCGAGAGAGGAGTATGTCTAATGGCTGGACATTCCAAATGGAAAAATATACAAAAGAGAAAAAATGCGCAGGATGCCAAAAAAGGTAAAATTTTCATGAGGCATGCCAAGGATATCTATATTGCTGCAAAAAGCGGAGGCGGAGATATCGAAACCAACGCTGCTTTAAGAACCGCTGTGGATAAAGCCAAGGCAGATAATATGCCGAATGATAATATAGAGAGAAATATTAAAAAAGCAACCGGAACATTAGATGGCGCCACTTACGAGGAAATCACCTATGAAGGTTATGGACCTGGCGGTGTAGCGGTCATTGTAAATGTGTTAACAGATAATAAAAATCGGACTGCTGGAGAAATCAGACATGCTTTTAAAAAGCATGGCGGAAACCTGGGCGAAAATGGAAGTGTCTCCTTTATGTTTGACCGTAAAGGTTATATCGTCGTTGAGAATGAAGACGGGTCGATTGATGAAGACTCAATAACTTTAGATGCACTGGAAGCAGGTGCAGAAGATGTCAGTGTCGACGATGGCGCTTATGAAATTTACACAAGCCCGGAAGATTATCAGGACGTTGTCTCTTATTTAGAAGAGCAGTCTTACAAGCTTGCTGATGCAGAAGTCACTTATATTCCGCAAAATTATAACCCACTGTCTTCTGAAGACGAAGAGAAGATGATGAAGTTAGTGGATGCATTAGAAGAAAGTGAAGACGTGCAAGATGTTCATCATAATCTGGAGTCGAATGAATAAACTTCTATTTACTAAAATAGAAGTTTATTCATTGATTCCATTTAAAGCAAAAGGAGCTTAACATGATTGCATATATAAAGGGAAAACTTACTTCGATAAAAGAGAATGCTGTCATTGTGGATGTACACGGGATTGGGTATGAGATTCATTGTCCCAATCCTTATGTATTTGAACCGGAAATGAATCAGCAAGTCCAAATACATACGCACCATCATGTCAGAGAGGATGCACAAATCTTATTCGGTTTTCGGAATACAGATGAGAAATATTTATTCACGAAACTTATTTCCGTATCCGGAATTGGCCCTAAAGGTGCATTGGCAATACTGGCAGGTGTGAATATACAAGGTTTTATTGCAGCAGTTGAGAATGAAGATGAACGTTTTTTAACGACTTTTCCAGGAGTCGGGAAGAAAACAGCCCGCCAGATTATTTTGGACTTAAAAGGAAAATTAGTTCATGATTTTGCGATAGAAAATACAGTAGAACAACCTTCTGAAGCTGCAGTAAGTACCGGGGAGCGTGAAATTGTTTCTGAAGCGCTGGATGCATTGAAAGCATTAGGCTTTACCTCGAGTGAACTGAAGAAGATCACGCCGCAGTTGAAAGCAGATAACACGCTCACAAACACGGATGAAGTGATTCGTAAAGCATTCAGTCTGTTAGCAAAATAATAGAAAGGAGCGTTTGCCTTGGATGAACGGATGATTGACGGAAACTTGCAAGATGAGGACGTATCTGTAGAGCAAAGTATAAGACCGCTGCAGTTAGAAGATTACATTGGTCAACCAAAGGTAAAGGAAAATTTAAGTATCTTTATCCAAGCAGCAAAAATGCGGGAAGAACCGCTTGATCATGTATTGCTGTTCGGGCCGCCGGGATTGGGTAAAACGACACTGGCTTCTATTATTGCAAATGAGATGGGAGTACAATTCCGATCTACTTCTGGACCTGCCATTGAGCGGGCAGGAGATTTAGCGGCAATTTTGTCTTCATTGGAGCCGGGGGATGTATTATTTATTGATGAAGTACATCGCCTCCCGCGCTCTGTGGAAGAAGTATTGTACCCAGCAATGGAAGACTTTTTTATTGATATTGTGATAGGAAGCGGACCAAGCGCCCGCAGTGTCCGCATTGATTTGCCTCCGTTCACCCTTGTAGGGGCGACAACACGTTCTGGGCTGTTAAGCGCACCGTTACGTGACCGGTTTGGGGTGCTCAGCCGGCTGGAATATTATGATGTAGCGGACCTGCGGCAAATCGTCATGCGTACAGCCGATATATTTCACATGACTATAACGGAAGATGCCGCTGTAGAAATTGCCAGCAGATCCAGAGGAACACCGCGAATTGCCAACCGTTTACTGAAAAGAGTGCGGGACATTTCCCAGGTAAAAGGAGAAACAGAAATTAGTTATGAAACATCACGACAGGCTTTAAAAATGCTGCAGGTCGATGATGCCGGCTTGGATCATATTGATCACAAGTTGTTAAAAGAAATTATAGAAGGTTTTCATGGCGGTCCTGTCGGCTTGGATACCATCGCAGCGACGATTGGGGAAGAATCGCAGACCATTGAAGAAGTATATGAGCCTTTTCTGCTTCAATTAGGTTTTATTCAGCGGACCCCAAGGGGCAGGAAAGTTACATCAAAAGCCTATGAACATTTCGGAATACCAACGATAAACGGAGAAGAATGATGGGAAAAATCTTTATCATTGCCGGAATTGTTCTGATTGTCATTGGTCTCATTTGGTCATTCATCGGAAGACTGCCGGGTGATTTTACGTTTCAAAGAGGTAATATGACTTTTCATTTTCCGTTGATGACTTCTATTCTCGTTAGTGTTATATTAACGTTGATTTTGTTTATTATAAATAGATTCAGATAAGGTTTGAACGCCAAGAAGAAAGCAAGGGATGAACATGAATATAGAAGATTTTGATTTTGACCTGCCTGAAGAATTAATTGCGCAAACGCCGCTGCAAGATCGGAGTGCGTCCAGACTCTGTGTGTTAGATAAGCAGACAGGCCATATACAACACCAGCATTTTTCCGATATTATAGATTATCTTCAGGCAGGAGACTGTCTTGTATTAAACGATACGAAGGTGCTTCCTGCCCGTTTGTATGGCGTGAAAGAAGATACCGGTGCGAAACTGGAAGTTCTTTTACTCCATCAGGAAGAAGGCGATAGCTGGGAAGTGTTAGTAAAACCTGCGAAGAAAGTAAAAGAAGGAACAGTCATTGATTTTGGGGATGGCTTATTACAAGCAATTTGTACGGATATCAAAGAGCATGGCGGGCGTACGCTGGAATTTTCTTATCAAGGTATTTTTTATGAAATATTAGATCAGCTTGGTGAAATGCCGCTGCCGCCTTATATTAAGGAACAGCTGTCTGAAAATGACCGGTATCAGACGGTTTATGCAAGAGAAAAAGGGTCAGCCGCTGCACCCACTGCCGGCCTTCACTTTACCGATGAATTATTACAGCAGGTGAAGGATAAAGGAGTCGAGATTATTTTTATTACCCTCCATGTCGGACTCGGTACATTTCGTCCAGTCAGCGTAGATTCTGTAGAAGATCATACGATGCACAGCGAGTTTTATCGCATGTCGAAAGAGGCTGCTGACGCATTAAACAAAGCGAAGCAAGAGAGAAGAAGAATTATTTCCGTAGGCACGACTTCGACCCGTACATTGGAAACCATTGCTCGCGATCATGAAGGCGCCTTTGCAGAAGCAAGCGGCTGGACAGATATTTTCATCTATCCGCCATATCAATATCAGGCGATTGATGGATTGATTACGAATTTTCATCTTCCTAAATCGACACTTATTATGCTTGTCAGTGCTTTGGCAGGGAAAGATGAAGTGCTTCATGCCTACCGTGAAGCGGTGAAAGAGCGTTACCGCTTTTTCAGTTTTGGAGATGCCATGCTAATTATCTAGCCTTATCATGTATAAATACGTTATGATATGTTTAGGCTGAAGAAAAGGGAAGATGAATGATGACACCGATAACGTATGAATTAATAAAAACAGATAAACAGACAGGAGCGAGGCTTGGCCGAGTCCATACACCGCATGGTTCGTTTGATACACCTGCTTTTATGCCGGTCGGCACGCTCGCAACAGTAAAAACAATGAGTCCGGAAGAATTGCATTCGATGCAGGCAAATATTATCTTATCGAATACCTATCATTTATGGCTGCGGCCGGGTGAAGATATTATTGAGGAAGCCGGCGGTCTGCATAAGTTTATGAATTGGGATAAAGCTATTTTGACAGATTCGGGCGGTTTTCAGGTATTCAGTTTAAGTGATATGCGCCAGATAGAGGAAAAGGGTGTTCATTTCCGGAATCATTTAAATGGAGAGAAACTGTTCTTATCACCGGAAAAAGCAATGCATATACAAAATGCATTAGGTTCTGATATTATGATGGCATTTGATGAATGTCCGCCATACCCTGCAGCATATGATTATATGAAGTCATCTGTTGAACGGACATCCAGGTGGGCGGAACGTTGTCTTGAAGCGCATAGGCGACCGGAAACCCAAGGGCTTTTCGGAATTGTTCAGGGCGGCGAATATGAGGAACTGCGAAAACAAAGTGCAAGGGACTTAGTCTCCCTCGACTTTCCCGGCTATGCGATTGGCGGGTTATCGGTTGGCGAACCAAAAGATGTTATGAACCGCATGCTGGAATACACGACACCATTATTGCCGTCAAATAAACCGCGGTATTTAATGGGGGTAGGTTCTCCGGATGCACTCATTGATGGTGCAGTGCGTGGAATTGATATGTTTGACTGTGTACTCCCGACCCGGATTGCTAGAAACGGAACTTGCATGACGTCAAACGGCAGATTAGTCGTCCGGAATGCAAAATATGCACGTGATTTCACACCGATAGACGAGCATTGTGACTGTCATGTTTGTAAAAATTACACACGAGCTTACATCCGGCATTTAATAAAATGCAACGAAACATTTGGATTCCGACTTACGACTTATCATAACCTGTATTTTCTGTTAAAATTAATGGAGCAAGTCCGAACTGCTATAAAGGAAGATCGACTTGGTGACTTCAAAGAGTCATTCTTTGAACAATATGGATTGAATCAAGAGAATCCAAAGAACTTTTAGGAAGGAGTGGGAACATATGGGAGCTGAAATGATTACACCAATTTTATGGATTGTACTTATGTTTGCTATTTTTTACTTCTTACTTATTCGTCCGCAGCAAAAGCGTCAGAAACAAGTAAGACAGATGCAGGATAGTCTTCAAAAAGGCAATGACATCATAACTATCGGCGGTCTTCATGCGAAAATCCATGCGATTGATGAAGGCACCATCGTGTTAATTACGGAAGAAGGAACCAAATTAACATACGATCGTTCTGCAATCAGAGAAGTAAAACAAGAATCGTAATGAAAAAAAGCTAATGACATAGTCGTTAGCTTTTTTATTAGATTTACGATAGCGTCTCAAGTTTTATTACTCTTCTGCGGGACTTGAAAAATTAACACCGATAATGCCGCCTAAAATAGCCGCAATCAGGTAAAAGCCGTGATACATCACTTGTGTTAAAGTGAAACCTTGCTGGTATCCGAGAAACTGCACCAGAAAAACAAATCCTGTAAATCCTGCTCCGATGCACACACCTAGTAACCATCCTTTTGCTTTTCCTTTTAAACCGGTAATGCATCCGCATGAGAATAGAATGAGCAGTCCGATAATAAAGGTAGTCCAGGATAATGTTGCTTCTGTCATGTTTATCATTTTTAAAAATAATCCCAACGCAAAGCTCGAGATAAAAAGTAAAACGAACAATATAATCCAACCATAAAGCAAGGACGTCCATTGAATTTTTTCCATTGTTTTATCTCCTCTCCAGTTTGATCCTTATTCTAAATTTATGCTTGGACATTTCATTTAGAAGAATTATTTACTCAACTTTTGCACTTTAAAGAGTAACTTCCATTTCATAGGCACAGGGGTTGATTGTTTCTTCTATGCAGCTGAAGATGGGAAGGTAAGGTGTAAGGCGACCGCTGCGGCGGACCGTTTTGCTTTCCGACGTACAGGACGTACTAGTGCAGACGTTGCAACAACGGTTTTAATGGGGTGAGTAAGCGCAACCCCAGGACGTTGCGACTTTAGTCTGCCTAGGGGCACGCTCTTCAGCTAACTTTTGCCAAGAAGAGCGCTTGGCAAAAGGGCATCTTCAGAGGGTGCTGATCCCTTGTCCAGCTACAAGCGTCAAAAACTAGACAACTTCCCGAAAGCGCCCTACGATAAAGAAGACTTAGCGATTGGCAAGCCGGCAGGCGCAGACAGAGCTAAAGTCGCACTTATGCCCCGCGGGTGAAAGTCATCATCCGTTCGTAAGCTCACGGTGATTCCTTTATCTCGTAAGCGATGGAAGTTCGACCAAGGTCGAACCACCCCCAAAGATCGGGGGCGCAGTTGTTACGTTTTTAAACGACGCTTTCCGCTTTCCTCACAGGAGTCAAAACGATCCGCCTCCGCTAGTGGGATTTTCTATACAGATAAATAGCTGAAGCCGTCCCCATGGAAAGCGTAGGGCTTGGCCGGAGCGGTTGCTATACGCCATACCCTGTTCAAAAAAATAGAAGGAAGCTCTAACGAAAAGCAAGTATGGTAATAGAAAGCATGTTCATCCTGGAACAGCAACGTTTATATGCTTATTCTTAGCTGCGAAAGTCGAGTTATTTAAAAGACAGATGCCGGAATATCATTTCTTTTTTGATAAAAAAGGCAGTTGTTTTAATTCTTCTTTTCGGATGAAACGTAATAGAATCAGTAAGATAAGATAAATCAAAACAATGACTGCCAGCAGCAAGATCAACGTAATGACATTGGTATCTGCTGTGTAGAATTGATTTTTTATATATAAGGTCAGGAGAAAAGTAATTCCCGCTAAGGTAATCATTCGAACAATTTCTTTTGCGGCAGGGAAATAATTGATTTCTTTTTTCAGTACGGTGAGATGAAGTAAAGTAACAAGAACAACATTGGCGCAGATAGCAATTGCTGCTCCCCGGATACCTAAATGAGAGCTTGTTGCCAACAGCAGCATCGTACCGAATTTTAAGATAACCCCAATCAAGGTATTCCACATGGCCGGTCTGGCTAAATCCAAAGCTTGGAGTGCTGCTTGAAGCGGTGCCTGGATGTATAAAAATAAGAAAAAAGGCGCCATGATAATCAGTAACGGAGCTGCGGAATCCGAATCATACATCAAATGGAGCAAATCTGCTGCAAATAAAGTCATGATAATCGTAGCGAGTGCACCGGATGCAAAAGAAATACGAATAGACTGGTGAATACGATTATGAATGAGTTCTGTTTGATTTTTAACTGCTGCTTCTGAAATAGAAGGAACCAGTGCAATGGATAAGGAACTTGTAATAAATGTCGGTAAAAATAATAATGGCATGGTGTAACCCATTAATTCTCCATATTGCCGGGTTGCGACTGCTGTTGTAATACCGGCCAAAGCAAGCGACTGAACGATAATAATCGGATCGAGAAAGTTCGAGATGGAACCAATCATTCTATTTCCCAGTGTAGGCATGGAAATAGATAACAGTTCTTTCGCTGTTTTCTTTCCAGTTAGAACGGTTTCTGTAAAATGTTTTCGTATTTTCAACTTTCTTTTTTGGCGAAATTTTCGAATCATGTATAGAAGCGATGCAAATTCACCGATAATAATACTGAACATAGCACCAGCAGCTGCGTATTCTACGCCATAAGGCAGCAGAATGTAAATAAATATACCGACAAATGCAATGCGGACGATCTGTTCCAATACTTGGGCAATGCTTTGGGGTTTCATATTTTGTTTCCCTTGAAAATAGCCCCTTAATACTGCTGACACAGCTGCAATCGGGATAATGGGGCTAATAACAACCAAGGGCAGCAATACGCGTTCATCCGTAAACAAGGTAACAGATAATAAAGGAGCAGCCAGTATCAGCAGCACTGTAAATAAGATGCTTGCGCTTAAGGTGATTGCGAGAGACACTGCAACTATCTGTTTTATTTTTTTCGAATCATTTTGCGCGTCTGCTTCTGCTACACGCTTAGAAATGGCAACAGGAAGACCAAATTGTGTCAAAGTTATCACTAAAAATAAAGTAGGCAAAGCCATCATATAGAGCCCGACACCTTCCTCACCCATAAAGCGAGCTACCACCATGCGGTTAATAAAGCCCATAAAACGGGTAAGCATCCCGGCGATAATTAAAATCAATGCTCCTTGGATAAAGGATTGTTTTGTCATTTGTGTTGCCCCGCCTTCTCAAAAAAATAAATTTGATATACAATGATATATATGCTGAATGATGGACAAACCATGACAGTTGAATAAAAAAGGCGTACAATAAGGAGTCGTATTAAAAAAACTATCAAATACGGCTGACAAACACGTCATAGAGATGAAACAGAAATGGTGGGATGAAATGAAATGGATAATCAACATGTAGATGCATGGAAAGATATGATTTATCCGGCACTGATAAGCAAGAAGGAAGAATTGGAAATGCTGGGTTATGAACAGGCAACCCCGGAAGATGTATGGAAGTGTCTTTCCGTGAAAGTTTGGAAGGGTGAGCCTGAAAAAAGGCTGCATGAAATGGTGCAGGATATTTTTCATTTGAAATCATCTGTTTATTTAAGCTATTTAACCATTCAATCCTATGAAAATGATGATCTGGCTGCTTCCGTGGAAGCATTGCTGGGGAATACGGAAAACAAGGAAAGTTAACGTTCGTTAGAAAAGGTTGATATACGAAGGAGGAAGTGCAAACGATGAAAAAAAGAGGCAGAATCGTTGCCTTTTTTCTTGTCATCGCAGTTTTGGCAGGAGTAATTGGAACAACGTTCAGCAGTCTGGCAAAAAACGTGAATCTTGGTTTGGATTTGCAGGGTGGCTTTGAAGTACTATATGAAGTTGAACCTGTGGAAGAAGGCCAGGAAATCTCAGACAGTTTATTGGAAGGAACCGTTGAAACGCTGAATGACCGTGTGAATCGTCTCGGAATCAGTGAAGCGGACATTAATATAGAAGGAGAGGACAGGATCCGGGTACAGCTTGCTGGAGTGGAAAACCAGGCGGAAGCAAGAGAGCTGTTGTCCTCATCGGCTCAATTGTCTTTCCGGGATGTGGATGACAATGAATACCTGGACGGATCAGACCTTGTAGATGGAAGTGCCAGCCAGGATTATAATCCGAATACGAATGCACCCATTGTTACTTTACAATTGCAAGATGCATCCAAGTTTGGTGAGGTAACGGAAGAAATCAGCCAAATGGCAGATAACCGCATGGTCATCTGGATGGATTATCAGGAAGAGGAAGATTCTTTCCAGGAGGAAATGACCAAAGAAGACCCTAAATATGTCTCTGCTCCGGGAGTAAGTGAACCCATTCATTCCAATGATGTCATGATTGAGGGAGACTTTACCGTAGAATCAGCACAGCAAATGGCTGACATTATTAATTCCGGTTCACTGGATGTACATATGAATGAAATTTTCTCTACATCTGTAGGTGCACAATTCGGTGAACAGGCATTGAATGAAACGGTGATTGCAGGAATGATTGGGATTGCTTTAATCATTCTTTATCTATGCGCATTTTATCGCTTCAGCGGAATCATTGCTTCCATTAATTTAGTGGTCTATGTATTCCTGGTCGTATTAATATTTGAATTGCTCAATGGCGTACTGACATTGCCGGGTATAGCTGCCCTGATCCTGGGAGTGGGAATGGCAGTCGATGCGAACGTAATTACGTTTGAACGTATTAAAGAAGAGTTACGTGTCGGTAAATCTGTAAAAGCTGCTTTCCAATCTGGAAACAAAAACTCACTCATCACTATATTAGATGCGAACTTAACGACCTTAATCGCTGCAGCTGTTCTATTTGCATTTGGTACAAGCTCAGTTAAAGGTTTTGCGACCATGCTGATTATCAGTATCGTTGTCAGCTTCATTACAGCTGTATTCGGTACGCGCTTTTTCTTAAACTTATGGGTTCAAAGCGGCTTCTTAAGAAAGAGAAAAGGCTGGCTTGGTGTGAATAAAAACAACATCCAGGATATTGAAGACGGTGAAGTACGTGAGGCAACCATTTTTGGAAAGCAAGCTCATATTACCAATCACCGTAAGAAGTTCTTTACTTTCTCTTTACTGTTAATTGTTATCGGAGCTGTCGCCCTCGGCGTCTTCCGAATCAATCCGGGTGTTGATTTTACTAGCGGCACAAGGGTGGAAGTTGTAGCCGACGAAGGCTTGACAGAAGAGGAAATAGAATCCGAATTTGCGACGTTAGGTTATGAAGCAAACTCCGTCAACTTATCTGGAGAAAATAATGAGATTGCCGTTGCGCGTTTTGATACTGTTCTGGATGAAGGCGAAGTGGATACCGTACAACAGCATTTTGCGGATTTATATGGGCAAGAGCCAAGTACTAGTGTTGTATCACCGATAGTCGGACAGGAACTAGTGAGAAATGCCATATTTGCAGTGGCCATTGCTTCCATATTCATTATTGCATATGTGGCCATCCGCTTTGAATTCTTCTTTGGTGTTACAGCTATTCTTACGCTCTTGCATGATGTATTTTTCATGCTGGTCGCTTTCAGTGTGACACAAATAGAATTCGATGTAACCATTGTGGCCGCGATTTTGACGATTATCGGTTATTCCTTGAATAATACCATTGTTATTTTTGATCGGATCAGAGAAAACATCCGTCTGGAAAAACAGGTCAAGTCCTTTAAAAAACTTACAGAAGTGGTGAACCGAAGTATTGTTCAATCGTTTACCCGGACAATGAACACCTCGATCACGACCGTTATTGCAGTGGTTGCCTTTATGGTGCTTGGCGCATCCTCCATATGGAGTTTCGCTTTTGCATTATTAGTCGGATTAATCGCCGGAACGTATTCGTCCTTATTCCTTGCTTCCCAGCTTTGGCTGATATGGAGAGGACGGAAAGTAAAAGACAAGCCGGTTGATTTCAGAAAGAAAGAAAGAGTAGATGGTCCGCAAGTATAGATACGAATAAGCAGTAAATAAAAAAGAGAGCTTTCAATATGGTTATGCCGGAGAAATTTGCAAATGATTTTTTTAGGCAGTATCATAAATAAATGGAAGCTCTCTTTTTTTATTGTATGGAATGCTTAAAAACATACTTAATCGGGTAATGAATGGATAGCAACAATTTTTTAATGATGGAGGAAGATTTATGAATGGACAAGTCTATGTCATACTAGCAATTATATTTGTTATTATTATTGCGGTGTTTGCTGTTATCAACGTGGATCCTGTCGCAGTGGATTATTTATTCTGGACGGCGGATTCCCCTTTAATTCTGGTTATTCTCTTTTCTGTATTAATGGGAGGCTTAATCACTGCAGCAGTTGGAGCAATTCGACTTTACAGAGCACATCACGAAGCCAAAAAACTCCGTTCAGAAAATGACCGTTTAAAAAAACGGCTGGCAGCACATGGGATTACAGATGAGCAAACGGAGAAAAATAATAACAGGAAAGAAGAGGCAACATCCCGAAAAGAAAAGCGTAATGAAGACAAACAGACGAAAAGAACAAATAAAGAATAATCTGTCTTATTCATTTTTGTTCATGAATGTGAGAAATCTATTTGATGCCCCTGGCTTACTTTGTGTATAATAAGTAGGTCAGGGGTGAATTTATGCTATCAAGTAAAGCAAATTGGAAATATATAAACCAGCCTCCTGTGGAGGAGAGAGATTCGATAGACATAGCGATATCGCCTATTGTAAAGGATCTGTTTTTACAAAGAGGAATGAAGACGACGGAAGAAGTCAAACAATTTATGCAGCCAGATTTAAATCACCTGCAGGATCCCTTCTTATTAAACGGAATGGATAAAGCAGTAGAGCGGATTCATGAAGCAGTTGAGCGTCATGAGAAAATTGTTGTATACGGAGATTATGACGCGGATGGAGTAAGTTCCACTGTTGTATTACTGCATGCATTGAAAAAAATTGGCGCAGAATGTGAATACTATATTCCGAATCGGTTTACAGAAGGATACGGCCCGAATGAGGCTGCATTCAGAAACCTTCAGCAATCAGGATTCGATTTGATTATTACGGTCGATACAGGAATTGCTTCCGTCCATGAAGCGGAAGTAGCCAAAGAGATTGGAATAGATGTTATTATTACGGATCATCATGAACCGCAGTCAGAGATACCGGATTGCTATACCATTATTCATCCCAAGTTATCTGAGGGCTATCCCTTTAAAGAACTTGCAGGTGTCGGTGTTTCTCTAAAATTAGCACAAGCTTTAATTGGTGAATTGCCTGTGGAAATACTTCCATATGCGGCTATCGGCACTATTGCGGATTTAGTTCCATTGGTTTCGGAAAACCGAATTCTGGCAACATTTGGATTAAAAGAAATGCAATCGACCGCTTATGCTGGATTGAATGCTTTGAAACAAGTCTGTCGTATAGAGGGTGATCCGACAGAAGAAGATATCGGTTTTCGAATCGGCCCGCGATTAAACGCAGTAGGTCGACTGGGAGACGCAGATTTAGCCGTTGACCTTTTACTGGAAGAAGATGCGGAAATTGCTTTGGAAATGGCCAATGAAATCAATCAGGTGAACGAACAGCGTAAGAAGATTGTCCAAGATATTGTGGATGAAGCAATGGAAATGGTCCAAACGGATAAACGGGTTATTATTGTAGCTAAAGAAGGCTGGAATGAAGGAGTATTAGGCATCGTTGCTTCCAAATTAGTCCAAAAATATGACCGTCCGGCAATTGTGCTTGCTGTGAAGCCGGAACAAGGTGTTATAAAGGGTTCCGCAAGAAGTATTCCGGCATTTGATCTATTTGAGGGCTGTATGACCGTCAGAGAGTTGTTTACCCAATTTGGGGGACATGCGCAGGCAGCAGGGATGACATTGCCTGCTGAAAATATGGAACCGCTGGAAACAGCTTTGAACGATTTACTTTTTGAGCGTTTGTCAGAAGAAGATTTTAAGCAGGAATTATATATTAATGCTATATTAGATATGGAAGATATTGATGTATCTATGATTGAGGAAATGGAAAAACTTTCTCCATTCGGTATGGGGAATCCGAAACCGTTATTCGAGATAAATGGCGTTCCCAAGGAAGTGCGTCAAATCGGAAGCAGAAAGAACCATTTGAAATTGCAGTTCGCTTCTGCTGATACAAAGATGGATATGGTCGGTTTTGGATTCGGGGAGTTGAAAGAAGCGATTTCTCCGTATACAGAGGTATCGGTTGCGGGTGAACTTTCTATTAACGAGTGGAATGGCAGCAGGAATGCCCAATTAATGCTGGAAGACTTAAAAATTACAGCGTGGCAGCTTTTCGACTTTCGTGGCAAGAAAGCGGAGCAATTGCTTCCGGATACAGGAAAAGAAGTCTTTGTATGCAAGGACCTGGATCTGACCCAAATTGCTGAACAGCAAGAGACTTACACGTATCAAGAGGCGCTCTCTACGGATCTCCGTTCTTATCAGACAATCGGTTTTACAGAGCTTCCGGCGTCATTACACGATATGGAGGAAATTATCCGGCAGATGAATCCGGATAATATTGTTATTGCCATACGACGGGTGCCAAATCAATATCCATTTCAGTTTCCTTCCCGGAAAGAATTTATAGACTATTACACCTTGATTAAACAGCATAAGAAGTTTCGGGTTGCAGAAATGCAAAAAGCAATTGAGCAGCACCGAGGCTGGAATGAAGCAAAAGTCAATTTTATGTCAGACGTATTTGCAGATTTAGGTTTTGCTGAGAAAAAGGAAGGCTGGCTTCGCTATACGACACCAGCAACGAAAAAAGATTTATCCGAATCGATGATATATCAACATTGTATCAAACAAAAAGAAACAGAGCGTATACTTATTTATTCTAATTACCAGGATTTGAAAAAGTGGTTTGAATCTTGTATGGATACGTCTATGAACCAAAAGGAGGAAGCAATGTATGGATTATAAAGAGTATATAGAAATAGTAGAGAATTGGCCAAAAGAAGGAATCCGTTTTAAAGATATTACACCATTGATGGCTGATGGTCCGGCATTTAAATCAGCTGTAGATGAAATTGTCGAATATGCGAAAGAAAAAGAAATTGATGTCGTTGTAGGTCCGGAAGCAAGAGGGTTTATTGTCGGCTGTCCCGTGTCTTATGCGCTGGAAATCGGCTTTGCACCGGTGCGTAAAGAAGGAAAGTTGCCAAGGGAAGTTATCAAAGTGGATTATGGCCTGGAATACGGAAAAAATATATTAACTATCCATAAAGATGCAATCAGCCCTGGTCAGCGTGTGCTTATTACAGATGATCTTCTGGCAACAGGCGGTACCATTGAAGCAACGATTAATCTAGTAGAGCAGCTCGGCGGAATTGTTGTCGGCTGTGCTTTTCTGGTCGAATTAGGTTATCTGGACGGCAAGGATAAATTAGACGGCTACGATGTGCTTACTATCATGACCTACTAGAGAATATGTAAAAAGAGTCAAACAGAGCTGCATCCTGTCTGGCTCTTTTTGTATAGATTTTTAATAACCGCACATCAGGTTTATAGTTGGACATACATATATGAAAAGTCTTATAATAGTAATTATTATCGAAACCTGTTTAAAAACGGAGAAGTATAAACGATTGTAAACAAAAGGAATGGCTTCAAGCTTTTAAGCACTTGTTGCTATTTTTATTTTATAAAATAATATATTGAATATTGAAGGTTAATAAAGGTGATTACATGGCAAAAGATGAAAATGTCAACATTACAGATATTGTAGAAAAAACAAGCGAATATTTATCTGATGAAGATGTTGCCTTAGTTGAACGTGCTTATGAATTTGCGAAAGAGTCGCATAAAGACCAATTTCGTAAATCCGGTGAGCCATATATTATTCATCCGGTACAAGTAGCAGGAATCCTCGCTGAACTGCAAATGGACGCAGAAACGATTTCAGCCGGATTTCTTCATGATGTGATTGAGGATACCAATGTCACTTTTGAACAATTGGAAGAAGCATTCAATCATGAAATAGCTGCACTTGTTGACGGGGTAACCAAACTCGGGAAAATTCGCTATGAAACAAAAGAAGCACAACAGGCAGAAAATCATCGTAAAATGTTTGTAGCAATGGCAAGAGACCTCCGGGTTATCATGATTAAACTCGCTGACAGGCTGCATAATATGAGGACGTTAAAACACTTACCTCCTGAAAAGCAAAGACGTATTTCCAATGAAACACTGGAAATCTTTGCTCCGCTGGCCCACCGTCTAGGAATCTCAACCATTAAATGGGAGCTGGAGGACACAGCTTTGCGGTATCTGAATCCGCAGCAATATTATCGTATTGTCCAGCTGATGAAACAAAAAAGGGAAGAAAGGGAATCGTATATTCAGGAAGTGATTGATGACCTTTCCCAAGAATTTGACGCTGTCAATATTAAAGCAGAAATGTCCGGAAGACCCAAACATTTATACAGTATTTATCAGAAAATGGTTAATCAGAAAAAGCAATTTAATGAGATATATGACCTGCTTGCTGTCCGGATTTTAGTTGATAATATCAAAGACTGCTATGCTGTTTTAGGTATTATTCATACAAATTGGAAGCCGATGCCAGGCAGGTTTAAGGACTACATTGCCATGCCGAAACAAAACCTGTACCAGTCCCTGCACACGACGGTAATCGGCCCGAAAGGTGATCCGCTTGAAGTGCAAATTCGAACAAAAGAAATGCATGATATTGCAGAATATGGTATTGCTGCCCACTGGGCTTATAAAGAAGGCAAGGCGAAAGGAAAAAGCTCCTTTGAAGAAAAATTATCATGGTTTCGGGAAATTTTGGAATGGCAAAGCGACACACATGATGCAGAAGAATTTATGGAATCGCTGAAAATCGATTTATTCTCGGATATGGTTTATGTTTTTACGCCGAAAGGAGAAGTTATTGAGCTGCCGTCCGGGTCCATTCCAATTGATTTTGCATATAAAATTCATACAGAGATTGGCAACAAAACAATCGGTGCAAAAATTAATGGCAAAATGGAGCCTTTGGACTATACATTACGAAATGGAGATATCGTGGATGTCATGACATCGAAGCATTCTTATGGTCCATCTCAAGATTGGTTGAAAATGGTGCAAACTTCTCAGGCGAAAAGCAAGATAAAACAATTTTTCAAAAAACAGCAGCGTGATGAGAATATTGTAAAAGGAAGAGAAGCTGTAGAAAGAGAAATTCGTGCTTTTGATATTGAACCGAAAGAAGTACTGACGCACGATAATTTACAGCGTGTTTTTGATAAATTTAATTTCACAAACGATGAAGATATGTATGCTGCTGTCGGTTATCAGGGCATTACAGCATCACTTATCGCTACGCGGCTGACAGAAAGAATCCGCCATTCAAGAGAACTCAATCAAGATCTGGAAACAAAGATAGAAGAAGTCAAAACAGATAAAGCCAGACCATCGTCCAAGAAAGATTCAGGCATTGAAGTGGCTGGGGTAAATAATTTACTTGTGCGCATAGCCAAATGTTGTAATCCGGTTCCAGGGGATGATATTTTAGGTTATATTACAAAAGGCAGAGGAGTATCTGTTCACCGTGCGGACTGCCCGAATGTACAAACCGATGAAGCAAGACAGCGTTATATTGATGTAAAATGGAAAACACAGTCTGCGGAAAACAAGCAATATCACGTGGACCTGGAGATTACAGGCTATGACCGCCGCGGATTGCTGAATGAAGTATTGCAGGCAGTTAATGGAACAAAAACAAATATTACCCATGTGAACGGCAGATCCGACCGTAATAAAATGGCCGTGATTCAGATAACTATTTTAATTCATAATACTAATCACTTGAAAAAAGTAGTAGAACAGATTAAACAAATTCGGGAAGTATATACCGTTACCAGAACAGTTCAATAAGGAGCGTTTATTTCATGAAAGTTGTATTGCAGCGCGTAAAGGAAGCTTCAGTCACCGTCCGGCAAGAAAAAATCGGCGCCATACAAAATGGGTTTCTTCTACTTGTCGGTGTGACGCATGAAGATGCAGAGGAAGATGTAAACTATCTCGTTAATAAGATTGTCCATTTACGTATTTTTGAAGATGAAGACGGGAAAATGAATCGTTCCTTGAAAGATATAAAGGGAAGCATATTATCTGTCTCTCAATTTACCTTGTATGGAGATACAAAAAAAGGCAGACGTCCAAGTTTTACCAAAGCAGCGAAACCGGACCATGCTGAAACTGTATATAATACGTTTAATCAAGCCTTGCGCGCAGAAGGTATTGTAACAGAGACAGGTAAGTTTGGCGCCATGATGGACGTACAGTTGGTTAATGACGGTCCGGTTACGTTAATTATTGACAGTAAAGACAGATAAGAAATGGTTTCGAATAATGCTGGCTTTTGTGGGGATGCTATAAAAACTTATCAAGGTTAAAGGAGATGGTAAGGGATGCATCAAAACACAAAGCAGCATAAAAGCAGTCATTTTTCAGATTTGCTGATGATTGATTTTCATCATTTTTTACAGATGGAAAAGACAGCAACGTATTTAGAAATTGCAACAGAGCTTGGTATTTCCATTGAGGAAATAAAACAATTGAAAAAAAGAACGGGTCGTTCTTGACATTGTGTGAAACTCACCTTATTATTATAATCATTCCATAAATTTAATGAATTAAACCGTTGAAGGAAAAAGTAATATAAGTACAGGTAGCAAGAGAGTAGTTGTCATTGGCTGGAAGCAACTATCTATACAGCTTATATGAAAGACATTCTGGAGGATTTATATCGAAATAGATGAGTAGATATAAGCGTGTTGCAGGCGTTAACTGATAAAAGTGGATATCTTTTTGGTATCAACTAGGGTGGCAACGCGGGTAAACCCGTCCCTTATTTTTCTATAAGGGACGGGTTTTTTGTATTGTCTGTGAAAATAGGATGTATAACTGTCAGTAACACCGGTGTCTTGTATATTTGTGAAGGAGGAAACAAAATGGCTATGAAAGCGCCGAGAGGAACTGTGGATATTTTGCCGGAAGAAACGGCAAAATGGCAATATGTTGAAAACAAAATCAAAGAAATTTGTGATGCTTATTATTATCATGAAATTCGCACGCCGATCTTCGAGCATACAGAAGTTTTCCAGCGCGGTGTCGGGGATTCTACCGATATTGTTCAAAAGGAAATGTATACCTTTGAAGACCGGGGAGGAAGAAGCATCACACTCCGGCCGGAAGGAACTGCTGCTGTAGCCCGTTCCTTTGTTGAAAATAAATTGTTTGGCAGCCCGGATTTACCGGAAAAGCTGTATTATTTCGGTTCCATGTTCCGTTATGAACGGCCGCAAAAAGGAAGAATGCGCCAATTGAATCAATTTGGTGTAGAAGCAATGGGAAGTGAAGATCCAGCAGTGGATGCGGAAGTAATTGATTTGGCAATGCAAATTTATCAAAGCTTAGGTTTGTCTTCTTTGAAGCTGGTGATTAACTCATTAGGTGATAAAGAAAGCCGTCAAGCACATCGTGATGCACTTGTAGCTCACTTCGACCCGCATCGGGAGGAACTTTGCGCCGATTGTCAAGCACGGCTGGATAACAATCCGTTACGTGTACTGGATTGTAAAAAGGATCGGGATCACCCGGCGATGAAAACTGCGCCGTCCATCTTAGACTATTTAAACGAAAAATCACAAACGTATTTCGAACAGGTAAAGACTTATCTGGATGCCATGGAGATTTCTTATGTAGTCGATCCGAACTTAGTCCGCGGATTAGATTACTATAATCATACAGCCTTTGAAATTATGAGTGAGGCAGATGGTTTCGGAGCTATCACAACATTAGCAGGCGGCGGAAGATACGATGGTTTAATTAATGAATTTGGCGGTCCCAATACACCAGGAATTGGTTTTGGAATGGGATTAGAGCGTTTATTAATGGCACTAAAGGTAGAAGGTGTTGAAATTCCTGTTGATACCGGGCTGGACTGTTATGTAGCAGGCTTTGGGTCTGAACAAGTACGTTTAGAAACCGTCAAACTGGTGCATAAGCTGCGTTCAGCGGGAATCCAAGTGGATACCGATTATCAGTACCGCAAAATGAAAGGACAACTGAAAGCCGCTGACCGACTAGGAGCAAAGTTTGTCTTCTTTTTAGGTGATGATGAGGTTGAACAACAAATCGTAACCGTTAAAAATATGAATACCGGAAATCAAAAAGAAATTCCGATAAATGATGTAACAAACCAATTTAAAGCGTTATTGGAGGAGATTTAGAAAATGACAGAACGTGTTTTATCTGGAAATGTAACAGAAAATGAAATAGAAAAAGAAGTCAGGCTGAAGGGATGGGTTCAAAAACGCCGTGATCTTGGTGGACTTATTTTCATTGATTTACGTGATAAGTCGGGCGTAATGCAAATTGTTTTTAATCCGGATTATTCTCAGGAAGCATTAGAAATAGCAGAAAATATCCGTTCTGAATATGTGATAGATGTGATCGGCAAGCTCGTTTTGCGTGATGAGTCAACCGTTAACCCAGCAATTGCAACCGGGAAATTGGAAGTGATTGTCAATTCTATCACCGTGCTGAATAAAGCAAAAACACCGCCGTTTATGATTCAGGATGATGTCAGTATTGCAGAAGATATCCGGTTGAAATACCGTTATTTGGATCTGCGTCGTCCAGGCTTGCAAGAAACGTTTCAATTACGGCATCAAACAACACAGAGCATCCGTAACTATTTAAATAATAATGAATTCTTAGAGATGGAAACACCGATTTTAACAAAAAGCACACCGGAAGGAGCGCGTGATTATCTCGTGCCGAGCCGGGTTCACCCAGGTGAATTTTATGCTTTGCCGCAATCTCCGCAGCTATTTAAACAATTAATTATGATGGGCGGATTTGAGCGTTATTATCAAATTGCACGTTGTTTCCGCGATGAAGATTTGCGTGCAGACCGTCAACCGGAATTTACACAGGTGGATATTGAAACGTCCTTTTTAACAAGCGATGAAATTATGACCTTGACGGAAGAAATGATGAAGCAGGTTATGAAAGAAGTGAAAGGTGTTGATATTCAACTTCCTTTACAGCGGATGCCTTATGATGAAGCAATGGACCGCTTTGGTTCGGATAAACCCGATACACGATTTGGTTTAGAATTAATTCATGTATCCGATATTGTAGCGGATTCTGGGTTTAAAGTATTTAGACAAGCAGTAGAGAATGGCGGAAAAGTAGCTCTCTTGAATGTAGCGGGTGCTGCAGATAGTTATTCTAGAAAAGATATTGACCAATTAACAGAATACGTCAATGTGTATGGTGCAAAAGGCTTAGCTTGGTTGAAAGTGGAAGAAGAAGAAGTGAAAGGCCCGATCAGCAAATTCTTATCCGACGAAGAAAAAGCAGCTATTGTAGATAAAGCCCATGCTCAAAGCGGAGATTTACTGTTATTTGTAGCTGATAAATCTTCCGTTGTTTATGATAGTTTAGGGGCTTTGCGTCAGAAGCTGGGTAAAGATTTACAATTGATTGATGAAGAGGCATTCCATTTCTTATGGGTAACGGACTGGCCATTATTTGAATATGATGAGGAATTAGGCCGTTATTTTGCAGCGCATCATCCGTTTACGTCACCGGTAGAAGCAGATAAAGAAAAGTTATTAACGGATCCTGTCAATGTTCGTGCCAATGCATATGATTTAGTCTTAAATGGATATGAGCTCGGCGGCGGATCGGTTCGTATTCACCAAACAGAACTTCAAAACCAGATGTTTCAAGCGTTAGGGTTTACAGAAGAAGAGGCAAGAGAACAATTTGGCTTTTTACTGGATGCATTAGAATATGGAGCACCGCCTCATGGAGGTGTTGCACTTGGTTTAGACCGTATCATTATGCTGTTGGCAGGCCGTTCTAATCTGCGTGATACAATTCTTTTCCCTAAAACAGCATCTGCTTCTGACTTGATGACAGAAGCTCCAAGTGAAGTAAACGAAGAGCAGCTGCAAGAATTGTCGATTACTTTAACGAATCAAAACGAAAATAAAGCTTAAAAGAGGGAGACATCAAAATCAATAGCTGAAAGATGCAGTGAAACATAGTCCCCATGTCTATCTAGCGATGGAGTTGTGAGGGGGCGAGGAAGCACTGTATTTTCCGTTGCGGAAGAAATGCTTTAAATGTAATGGATCAACTATTGATTTTGATGAAGAACCTAAAAAAGATGTCAAAAAAGAAAAGATGCGTGATAAGTTATAAGTGGTGCATCTTTCTTTGACACTTATAAGGATGAGAAGCTTTTCAGACCGGGGCTGGAAAGAAAGCATCTTATCTAACGGAAATAGTTCAAATAGTGCTAAAAAATTCATATTTTTGTCAGTTTCATGCGAAAAAACTTGATTATTCTTGTTTTCAGTCTTTTTTTCGTATAGAATATAAAAATCACCCGAATTTAAAACTTGGTTTAATTAAAGGAGATGAACGTTAAATATTATGGGGAATAATGTAAAGAAATATAATCAAACAGCAAAAGAATATGTTCAGACAGTTTATGAAGAGTTAAACCAAAGAAATCATCATGAAACCGAATTTTTACAAGCAGTAGAAGAAATCGTACAATCATTGGAAGGTGTTTTTGAAAAACATCCGGAATACATGGAAGCAGGAATTTTAGAGAGAATTATAGAACCGGAGCGCTTGATTGCTTTCCGTGTTCCTTGGGTTGATGAAGCGGGACAGGTTCAAGTGAACCGTGGATACCGTGTGCAATTCAGCAGCGCAATCGGACCATACAAAGGTGGTCTTCGTTTCCATCCAACAGTAAATACAAGTATTATTAAATTTCTAGGTTTTGAACAAATTTTCAAAAACGCTTTAACAGGTCAACCTATCGGCGGAGGAAAAGGCGGATCGGATTTTGATCCCAAAGGAAAGTCAGATTTAGAAATCATGCGATTTTGTCAAAGTTTTATGTCAGAATTATCACGACATATCGGCCCGGATACGGATGTACCTGCAGGAGATATCGGTGTAGGCGCAAGAGAAATCGGTTATCTTTATGGCCAATATAAGAAAATAAGAGGCACTGTTGAACCAGGTGTTCTGACAGGTAAAAGCCTGAGTTTCGGCGGAAGCTTAGCACGAAAAGAAGCAACTGGTTTTGGATTGGTTTACTTTATGCAGGAGATGCTTCAAGATAATGGACTAGATTTTACTGACAAAACGGTTACTGTATCCGGTTCAGGGAATGTATCCATTTATGCAATGGAAAAAGCAGTTGAATTTGGAGCAAGAGTTGTTGCATGCAGTGATTCCAACGGGTATATTTATGATAAGAATGGGATCGATATTGAACTGGTAAAGAAGATTAAGGAAGTAGAAAGAGGACGTATAAGCGAATACGTAGAAAAGTATCCTGATGCAGAATATGTAGCTGATGGAAATGTGTGGGAAGTTCCTTGTGAGATAGCTTTACCTAGTGCGACTCAAAATGAAATTGACGAAGAGACCGCTCAAACGTTAATAAAAAATGGTGTTATTGCTGTAGGAGAGGGCGCTAATATGCCGTCATCTTTAGAGGCTATCAATCAATTTCAGGAGAGCAATGTTTTATTTGCCCCAGCAAAAGCGGCAAATGCAGGCGGGGTAGCTGTATCGGCATTAGAAATGGCGCAAAATAGCAGCCGTGTAGCTTGGAGCTTTGAGAAAGTAGATGGCAAACTGCAAGATATTATGAAGGATATTTATCAAAATAGCATTCAAGCAGCAAATGAATATGGAGAACCTGGAAATCTTGTAGCAGGTGCGAATATCGCAGGCTTCTTAAAAGTGGCAGATGCAATGGTGGAACAAGGAGTTATCTAAACGAGATAAAATTCCTCATTTTATGATTTGTACTTTCCATAAATGTATGCTAATATGTTAGAAAATAAAACGTTAACCAAATCCTGATGTGTTCGTTAACAATTGGTATTTTGACCGAACACCTATAAGTTAGGGAGTCCGTAAAGTCTTTAAAGTGCGTGCATGCCTTATAAAGGAAGCACAATAACTTTAAAGCAGGACACCCACCTGCTAAAAGCGGGATCAAAACTTTATTGTGGAACGGCACTATCGGGATTACGTAAAAATACTGCACAAATCTGTGCAGTATTTTTTGTATACAGCCGATTTGTATACAAGCCGGCTGTCCTTTTGAAATTAATTGGAACCTTGTGCAAGCTGCTCCAGATTCCCGTTTTTATCCATGCGGAAGGCCGGTGCGCTGACTGGATTTTTATCCTCAAAAACGGTCATTTTGCGGGCGCGATCCATAATCTGGATAAATGTTTGATAATCTTCTTTCATCGCTTGCAGCTGTTGCTCCGTATCTGTTAACTTCTGTTGTAATTCTTCTGCTTTCGTCTTTAAAGCACTGTTCTCGCTTTCTAACGATTGTATGGAAGACTTCGACTGATTCGAAGTATATAATTCTTTCTTCAAAGATTTTAAATACGTAATCACAGAATCTAGATTCACTGTTGTAGTCGGTTCGAGATTGGTTTGCGGCTCTGGTACCTTGTCCTTTTCCGCTGATTCTTCTTCGGAAGGTGTATATTCTGGCAGATTAACAGGGCTCGCCTTCGGAACAGCTTGAACCGTTTTATTTAATGCTCTTTTTCGTTCTTTTCGCTGTCGCTTAGCTAAATCTATTGCATTTTCATATTTATTGCGTACTTCTGCATTCCATCTGAACCCGCAAGCAGCAGAAGTACGGTTTAAGTGATCTCCTACTTCTTCAAAAGCGTTCAGCTGCGTACTTCCTTCCCGAATATGTCTCAGTACTGTTTCTGCCAATAATAAATCATCTTCATGAGACCAGGCGTCTTGTCTCACTTTTACCATGTTATTCACTCCTCGTCATTTAGAAAACATACAAACATCTATTATTGGATGCCTGTATGGCTTTTCCTGTATTTGGCACGTTAAAATATCACATTTTCCTAACGTACTAGAAAGATTATAGTAAACTCTATTCTTTCCAGAGGAGTTTGAAAATATACATCGCTTTCTAATTATATATGCAACTTTCACATTTAAAAAGTAACTTTTTCCATACATCTGTTGCTGAAGAGGAGGAGGTAAAGTGTAAGGCTACCGTTGATATGCTACCGCTGCGGCGGAGGGTTTGGCCGGAGCGGTTGCTATACAGCCTATCCTGTTCAAAAATAAAAGTATGATTGAACAAAAAGCAAGTATGATAATAGAGATTATGTTCATCCTGAAACAGCAAGGTTTATATACTTATTCTTAGGTACGAAAGTTGAGTTATAGAGTGTATTTTTAAAAGTTTTTAGTGCTTAATCTTTTTTTACCCGCTCATATACTTGTTTAAGAGCACTTTCAAATTTTCCAGTGTCTTTTGGCGCATAGTATTGCCGATTTTTAATTGTGTCTGGCAGGTATTGCTGTTTTACCCAGGCTCCGGGGTAGTTATGCGGATATTGATAATCGTTTCCTCTGCCGAGTTTATTGGCTCCTGCGTAATGGGCGTCCTTTAAGTGAGCAGGAATGTCGCCGCTTTTTCCATTTCGTATATCTGTTAAAGCTGCATCCAGTGCTTTGTAAGCCGTGTTTGATTTAGGAGAGAGGGCTAACTCTACGACAATATCAGCTAAAGGGATGCGCGCTTCCGGAAACCCGAGCCGTTCAGCAGCTTGTACAGCTGACACTGCACGAGGTCCTGCCTGCGGACTTGCCAGACCAATATCTTCATAAGCAATGACAACCAGCCTTCTAGCGATACTGTCCAAATCACCAGCTTCGATAAGACGTCCTAAATAATGAAGCGCAGCATCAGCGTCACTTCCTCGAATCGATTTTTGAAAAGCACTTAAAACATCATAATGGGCATCTCCGTCTTTATCGTGCGTAAAACTTTTCTTCTGCATACATTCTTCTGCGATGTCCAATGTTATTTTTATTTGCTCCGAAGCATCCGGCGGGGTAGAGCTGACTGCCAGTTCCAAACCGTTTAATGCAGCTCGTAAATCTCCGTTTGCTGCAATCGCAAAATGTTCCAGTGCGTCTTCATCCATGTGGACATGTTTTTCCCCATACCCGTTCGTTGCATCTTCTATCGCACGATGGAGTGCTGTTTTCACATTCTCAAATGTTAAACCGTGCAGTTCAAATAAGTGACAGCGGCTTCTTATTGCCGGGTTAATGGAATGATAAGGATTGCTTGTTGTACAGCCGATTAACGTCAGCAGATTATTCTCTAAATGCGGCAGTAAAAAATCTTGCTTGGCTTTATCAAGGCGATGGACCTCATCCAAGATAAGCACAGTTTGTCCCTGCATTTTTGCCTGCTCGACAACAATTTCCATATCCTTTTTCTTATCTGTGACAGCATTTAACGTTTTGGAGGGCAAACCTGCCGTTTCTGCAAAAGCAAATGCCATGGATGTTTTCCCGGTTCCGGGCGGGCCAAACAGGATCATGGAAGAGAGCTGGTTCGCTTTCACCATGCGATCAATGATTTTTCCTTGACCTACCAAGTGTTCTTGTCCTATAATATCATCTATGTTTTTTGGTCTCATTCGATATGCTAGTGGTTGTTTATACATGAAATAACACCTTTCCTCTAAATCGTATTCTATTAGCTTAAAGCGGATATAGAAGAAATGCAAGAGGTTAGCAGTCGTGCTATAATAGGTGTAACGTGAATTATATTTGTGTAAATGGTATGAAATAATGTACGGTATTTCATGCATGATATAGATTAGATAATACGAAAAAGTGTAATGATAGTTAAAAATGAGGTGTATTTGATGAAAATTTCAACTAAAGGAAGATATGGACTGACAATAATGATAGAGTTGGCAAAGAATGAAGGAAACGGTCCGATATCTTTGAAAGTAATTGCCAAAGACAATGATTTGTCGGAGCATTATTTAGAACAGCTTGCTTCGCCGTTAAGAAATGCTGGTCTTATTAAGAGTATCCGCGGAGCATATGGCGGCTACCAGCTTGCGAAAAAGCCGAATGAAATTAAAGCAGGCGATGTGATTCGTGTACTGGAAGGTCCTTTAACCATTGTAGAGGGCATGGAAAACGAAAAACCGGCACAAGCTTCATTATGGCTGGAAATCAGAGATGCGGTGAAAGGGATATTAGATAAAACCACCCTTGAAGACCTGGCCAATTATGATGGCGATGATGAAGAACCTGCAGAAGCGTACATGTTTTATATTTAAGGCTGGAAAGGATTTTGACTCATGGAAGCAATCTATTTAGATCACGCCGCTACATCCCCTATGGCAAAGGGAGTTGCGGAAGCGATGATTCCTGCTTATGAAGGGATCATCGGCAATGCATCAAGTGTGCATTCCTTTGGACGAAAGGCAAGACAGCAGCTGGATGCTTCAAGACAGGCGCTTGCAGCATCCATTGGTGCCAATGAGAAGGAACTTATTTTTACAAGCGGCGGCACCGAAGCGGATAACATGGCTCTTGTCGGCGTTGCAGAAGCGAATCAGGCCAAAGGAAAACATATTATCACAACCACGCAGGAGCATCATGCAGCACTGCACACAGCAGAAAGACTGGAAAAACAAGGATTTCGTATCACTTATTTACCTGTCAATGAACAAGGGCTGGTCTCCGCCCGGGATGTAGAAGCAGCTTTAACGGATGATACGATTCTTGTTTCTATCATGTATGTCAATAATGAGACTGGCGTTATCCAGCCTATCAGCGAAATTGGTTCATCGGTAAAAGACCATCAAGCTTATTTTCATACAGACGCCGTTCAGGCTTATGGACTGGTTGATATCGATGTGCACGCGCAGCATATTGACTTATTGACCGCCTCTGCCCATAAAATCGGCGGACCTAAAGGTATCGGTTTTTTATATGCGAGTGAAGGAGTGTCAATGAACCCGATTCAATCCGGCGGAGAACAGGAACGGAAACGCCGGCCGGGAACCGAAAATATCCCGGCAGCAGTCGGTTTTGAAATGGCATCTGCTATAGCGATGGAAACAAAAGCAGCAAGAAATCAAGAGTATCAAGCATACAAACAGATATTAACCGATACATTTTCAGAAGCAGGCATTGCTTTTGATATTAATGGAGATCCTGAAAAAACCGTTTCGACGATTATAAATATCCGCTTTCCGGGAGCGAATGTAGAAGCATTGCTAACCAATTTTGATTTAAGCGGTGTTGCGGCTTCCAGCGGCAGTGCATGTACTGCCGGAAGTGTCGAGCCATCTCATGTATTATCAGCTATGTTTGGTCCGGACAGTCCGGTTACCACAAACTCCATTCGTTTCAGTTTTGGATTGGCTAATACAAGTGAAAATGTAAAAGAAGCAGCAGATAGAATTGCACGTATTGTACAAAGATTAACAAATTAAGGAGGGGCGACAATGAAAGAGAATAAAGACACACGTGTTGTCATCGGGATGAGCGGCGGGGTCGACTCTTCCGTTGCAGCATTACTATTAAAACAGCAAGGATATGACGTGGTCGGTATCTTTATGAAAAACTGGGATGATACGGATGAATTTGGTGTTTGTACGGCGACAGAAGATTTTGATGATGTGGTACGAGTATGTAACCAATTAGATATTCCTTATTATTCCGTGAACTTTGAAAAACAGTACTGGGATAAAGTGTTTACGTATTTCCTGAATGAATATAAAGCAGGAAGAACACCGAACCCGGATGTCATGTGTAATAAAGAAATCAAATTTAAAGCATTTCTGGACCATGCGCTCTCTTTGGGAGCAGATTATTTGGCAACTGGACATTATGCGCAAGTAGCCAGGGATGAAAACGGCGAAGTGCAAATGCTTCGCGGTGTTGATGATAATAAAGATCAGACGTATTTCTTAAATCAACTGAGTAAAGATGTACTGGAAAAAGTCATGTTCCCGCTAGGTCATCTGCCGAAGCCGGAAGTACGCAAAATTGCAGCAGACCACGGTTTGGCTACCGCAACGAAAAAAGACTCTACTGGGATCTGTTTCATTGGCGAACGGAATTTTAAAACTTTCTTAAGTGAATATTTGCCAGCACAGCCAGGTAAAATGATGACGATGGATGGTGTGGAAAAAGGAACACATGACGGTTTAATGTATTATACTTTGGGACAGCGTCAGGGCCTTGGCATCGGCGGATCCGGTGATCCATGGTTTGTGGTCGGAAAAAATTTACAAGATAATTATTTATATGTCGCACAAGGCTATCATAATGAATACCTTTATTCAGATGCATTAGTGGCAACGGATATGAACTGGATTCAGCCGGATAGATTGGAAGAAACGTTTACTTGTACCGCGAAGTTTCGTTATCGTCAAAAAGATGCAGAGGTAACTGTAACGGTACAAGATGATAAAGCATATGTCTCGTTTAAAGACAGTCAGCGGGCTATTACCCCGGGACAAGCTGTCGTATTTTATCAAGGAGATGTTTGTCTCGGCGGCGGAACAATTGATGAAATTATAAAAGACGATAAAGCACTGCAATATGTCGGCTAACAGGGGGATGCACGGATGGATAAAAATCAACAGGCTATTACACTATTAAATGAAAAAAAGTATGAAGAAGCAGCACAGCTGTTTAATGAAGTGATTGAAGAGTCTCCCGATGATCCTTTAGGGTATATTAATTTCGGTAATCTATTAATGAAATTGGATGAGGCTGAGCGTGCGGAACGTTTCTTTTTACGCGCCATTGAACTGGATGAAAAAGCAGCGGCTGCGCATTATGGGCTGGGAAATCTTTATTTTGAGCAGGAACATTATGAGAAAGCCGGACAATCCTTTTTAAAAGCAATCGAAGAAGGACTGGAAGAAGCAGATGCTTACTTTATGCTCGGTATGTGCTTCCGGAACCAGGAACAATGGAAACTCTCCTTGCCATATTTACTGCGGGCGACAGAAATAGAACCAAATGATGAAAACTTTCTATTTCAATATGGTCTTTCTCTGGCACAGGCTGAGTTTTTAGAAGAAGCACAGCAGACATTTGAAAAAGTGCTCGAATTAGATGAAGCGCATAGTGATGCTTATTATAATCTTGGTGTGATTGCATTATTCCATGAAAAAATAAAAGAAGCACAACATCATTTTGAAACAGCGTTGGAGTTGCAACCGGACCATATGCTGGCTGCAAATGGAAAGAAAATAGCTTTACAGTATATGGAGGAGCAATCCGAGGACAAATAAGGGGTAATCAGCATGGGAAATCAGATAGAAGCGAAGGAAGCACTGCCCTTTGTGACAGGAAGTGTCATAAATACGATATTTCGTAATGAGGCAGAGCATTTCTCTATCGTTCGAATTAAAATCTCAAAAACAAACCTTGATTATGGCAATAAAGAAATCATTGTAAAAGGGTATTTTGATCAGCTTCAGGATCAGACTGCCTATTGTTTTTATGGAGCGATGGAAAAGCACCCTCGCTACGGACCACAATTAAAAGTACAATCTTATGAGACAATTTTGCCGACAACCAAGGACGGGCTTATCCAATACTTGTCCAGTGATCTATTTTATGGTGTCGGTAAAAAGAGTGCTGCCAAAATTGTGGAGAAGCTGGGGGAAAATGCGGTTTCTAAAATTATTGATGACCCATCGGTTTTAGATAATGTTTCCGGATTATCACAGGAAACAGGAGGAAAATTAGCTGAGCGCCTCAGGGAAAACCAAGGTTTTGAACGAGTTGCAGTCCAACTATCTGAATATGGGATAGGCCTCAAAATGGCTCAGGTCATCTACCAGACCTATCACGATAAGGCGTTAGAAATATTGGAAAAAGACCCATATCAATATGTTTTTGATATTGAGGGATTCGGTTTTAAAACGGCAGACCAAATAGCCTCCACTCAAGGTATTTCACATACCCACGAGAGCCGTATCGGCGCAGGGGTTATCTATATTCTGCAACAGAGTATGCAGGCAGGACACGTCTATTTGCCCTTTGACAAATGTGTGCAGGAGGTTATTGCTCTGCTTCATCTTCCGGATCCAGATCAGGGCTATGTTTCCGATGTTATCATGCAGTTAAATACAGAGAAAAAAATCATTGGTGTGGATGAACGCATCTATCTGCCTTCTTTATATTATGCAGAGGATAACTTTACTGCCAGTCTGAAAAAAATTCTCAGCAAACCGGTGGAAGAGGAAATACCTTTAGCAGAACTTTTGAAAATAACAGGTGACATCGAAGAAGCAGAGTCCTTGAGCTACGGAAAAGAACAGTTTGATGCTATCGTGCAGGCGATCCATTCCAAAATGATGATTTTAACGGGCGGACCGGGAACTGGAAAAACAACGGTTATTACTGGAATTATTCAAGCTTTTGCCGAGATTCACGAGCTTTCCTTAGAACCGTCGGATTATAAGAAAAAAGGGGACTTTCCGTTTGTATTAACTGCTCCAACCGGCCGGGCTGCAAAACGGATGTCAGAATCTACTGGTTTGCCGGCTGTCACCATCCACCGGTTACTCGGCTGGAATGGGATGGGCAGTTTTGAAAAAGATGAGCAGGAACCGTTATCCGGCAAATTGTTGATTGTCGATGAATTCTCGATGGTGGACACCTGGTTAGCCAATCATTTATTTAAAGCTATTCCAGATTCGATGCAAGTTATCCTGGTTGGAGATGAAGACCAGCTTCCATCAGTGGGTCCGGGGCAGGTTTTAACAGATCTGATGAAAAGCGGCGTTTTGCCGGTTATCTCTTTAACGGATGTGTATCGTCAGAAAGAGGGTTCTAAAATTATTCAGCTTGCTCACCAGATTAAAAATACGGATTATGATAACCGCTCCTTGGAAAATGCGCGTGATTTCAGTTTTATTCCCTGTTATGACTACCAGATGACAGACGTATTGACCTCGATTATTGAAAAAGCACAGAATAAAGGGATTGATCCTGCTTCTATTCAGGTTTTGTCTCCCATGTATCGTTCCCAAGCCGGTATCCATGCGATTAATGAAGCACTGCAGCAGTTAATCAACCCGCCAGGAGAAAAGAAACGGGAGATTGTTTATCAAGAGGCTGTTTTTCGTGTAGGAGATCGTGTGATTCAACTGATTAATCAGCCTGACGATGGCATTTACAATGGAGATATCGGCGAAATTGTCGCCATCTTTAAACCGGAAGAAAACGAAGAAAATGAAGAGCAAATTGTCATTGCTTTTGAAGATAAAGAAGTTGTCTTTATCCGAAAAGATTATAATAATTTTACACATGCTTTTTGTATCTCCATTCATAAGTCACAGGGGAGTGAATTCCCGATTGTGATTCTTCCTGTTGTTTATTCCCACCATCGTATGCTGCGGAAAAATCTCTTATATACAGCGATTACAAGAGGAAAAGAATCACTAATTATCTGCGGGGAAAGAGATGCATTTTTCAAAGGTGTGCAAACAGAGGACACAAACCGGAGATATACTTCCCTGCAGGAAATGTTGAAGATACAATTAGCTGATCAAAAAGCAGAGAAAAAAGAATATGAAACAATCGAGGACATCCCCGAAGAAGAATTATCTCCTTATGATTTTATGGAATAGATGTATATATTTAAAATTTCAGGGCAATACTTGGATGATACCAAGCGGAAAAAGGATGAAGGAATATGCTGGTATGTCCAAATTGCCGGGAAAAACAAATAGGAAAATTAAGCCCCACAAGTTATTATTGCTGGGTTTGTTCGATTGAACTAACCGTTTCCGGGGAGGAATTGCACATCCATCAGATAGAATCGGATGGAACGCTCAGTTCATTAGATGATTTATTTTCTAAAGAAGAGCGGAGACTATTATAAAAAGTGAAGCTTCCTCCATTGGAATCGTACGCATAATTATTTGTGATAAACTCCCAGTCTGTTGGTTACACTACCATGGACTGGGAGTGATTATATGTGGAGAAAACTAAACGTTAAACAAATCCTTTATTTTCTGGTAATTGCGATTCTCTCTTTTATCCTTTTATACTTTTTAGCGATTACCAAACCTTTTTATGCGGCATTTTTTTCTTTTATCGGTAAATTGCTCCTTCCATTTTTAATTGCCGGCATGATAGCTTTTCTTCTGCATCCGTTTATTGAATGGATGCACCGGTATCGCATTCATCGGGGCGTAGCGGTATTAGTTATCTACTTATTCTTTTTTGGAGGAGCCGGTTATGCGATTTATCGGGCATATCCGCTAATAGTGGAACAAATAAAGGAAGTGAGCCAAAATTTTCCAGAATTTATTTCCTTATATCAGAATGGCCTAAACAAGGTATACACATCTACTTCCTTTCTGCCGGAAACAGTGCATGACCGTCTGGATATGTTCATTCAATCGTTAGAGGATACGATGAATAACCTTTCAGGAAGTGTGATTGGCGGTTTTAATGATATGATGGACGCCATTATCCTCTTGACTGTTATCCCAGTGCTTGTATTTTATTTCCTGAAAGATTACCCGTTTATCAAATCTTTTTTATTTCGATTTGTTCCAGCAACCTATCGGGATGAAACAGGGAACATCTGTAAGGAAATAAGCAAGGGACTGGGCGGCTATATCCGCGGTCAGTTCATTATTAGTGCGGTAGTAGGTGCTATTTCTACACTTTGTTGGATGTGGCTGGACTTGCCGTACGCTTTATTATTAGGAATTATTCTGGCAATCGTCAATATTATTCCTTATTTTGGACCAATTATTGGTGCTGTTCCGGCTGTCACGGTAGCTTATATGATACAGCCTGAAAAAGCCCTGTTCGTCATATTGATTATCTTTGTCATCCAATTGATAGAAAGTAATCTGTTATCGCCGTATATTATGGGGAAAACCGTCAAAATTCATCCAATCGGTATTATCTTTGCTTTATTATTAGGCGGACAGCTGGCTGGTGTCATAGGTATGATTATTTCCGTTCCTGTTTTCACAATGCTGAAAGTACTGATTCAACAGTATCAGCTTTCCAAAAGCCGTCAGCGGGAAACTTAAATTTCATATGGCTTCAAGTAAGAAAAATTGACAGAGAGCCGAAAAATCAATATAATAACGCTAGAATCATACGAAACAACAGAAAATAACACAACCTGTTATATATGATGTTAATCACGCTGAAGGTGCTGAGTACATGACATAATATTCTAAGAGAGGGAGTCCCCCGGCTGAAAGGATTCTTGAATAAATGGTTATGGAAAGCTACACCGGAGTACGGCTAATCCCCGTCGGTATCATACCGTTATAATGCTGAAAGTGATGAACGCATTTTTTTCGTTCATAATAAGGGTGGTACCGCGAAATCTCGTCCCTGCAATCATGCAGTGAGGAGATTTTTTATGTTCATACATAAATGAAGGGTTCAACACCCAAATGTATGGTTGATATTATTTCATGAATTAGTTAATGAAACTGGTTAGCGTAGTGTTTTTCCGCAGCGGTTGATATTAGCAAAATTATATCCAATTGTCACCCATAGATTTTGGAGAAGACCTAAATGAAGGAGGCAAAAATAAATTGAAATCTTTGAGTTCCGCAGAAATCAGGCAGATGTTTATTGATTTTTTTAGAGAGAAAGGGCACCAGGTGGAGCCAAGTGCTTCACTGGTACCGCATGAGGATCCTACACTGTTATGGATTAATAGCGGCGTAGCAACATTAAAAAAGTATTTTGATGGTCGTATCATTCCAGAGAATCCAAGAATTGTAAATGCGCAAAAAGCAATCCGCACAAATGATATTGAAAATGTCGGATTTACTGCCCGCCACCATACTTTTTTTGAAATGCTGGGCAACTTCTCCATCGGGGATTATTTTAAAAAAGAAGCAATTGAATGGGCATGGGAGTTTCTTACAGATGAAAAATGGATTGGTTTTGATCCGGAAAAAATAGCAGTCACGGTTCACCCGGAAGATGATGAGGCGTATGATTTATGGCTGCAAAAAATTGGTCTCCCTAAAGAACGCATTATCCGGTTGGAGGAAAATTTTTGGGATATCGGGGAAGGCCCGAGCGGACCAAATACCGAGATTTTCTATGATAGAGGAGAAAGTTATGGAAATGATTCGTCTGATCCGGAACTTTATCCGGGCGGAGAAAACAGCAGATACCTAGAAGTCTGGAACTTGGTGTTTTCTCAGTTCAACCATAATCCGGACGACACCTATACGCCGCTTCCGAAGAAAAACATTGATACGGGGATGGGGCTAGAACGGTTAACATCGATTATCCAAGAGGTACCTACAAATTATGAAACAGATTTGTTTATGCCGATTATTCAGGCAACAGAAATGATTGCCGATAAAAAATATGGAGAAAACGAAGCTGCAGATATAGCATTTAAAGTAATTGCAGATCATATTCGTACAGTAAGCTTTGCTATTGGCGACGGAGCAATGCCGTCTAATGAAGGCAGAGGATATGTTCTCCGCCGGTTATTGCGCCGTGCTGTCCGGTTCGCCATAGATATCGATATCCAGGAAGCTTTTATGTATCGGCTCGTTCCGGTAGTAGCAGAAATTATGAAGGATTTTTATCCAGAAGTAGTCAAAGAGACAGATTATATCCAAAAAGTCATTAAAGTAGAAGAAGAACGTTTTCATGAAACATTAAATGACGGTCTGGAGATTTTGACAAAGCTGATGGAGTCAGAAAAAGAAAAAGGAAGTAATGTATTTCCGGGAGAAGAAGTCTTCCGTCTCTATGACACGTACGGGTTTCCAAAAGAATTAACCGAAGAATACGTGGAAAAAGCAGGCTTCACCGTGAACCAGGAAGGTTTCGAAAAGGAAATGCAACTGCAGCGGGAAAGGGCTCGAAATGCACGTCAAAAAGTGGATTCCATGCAGGTGCAGGATACCATATTTTCAACCATTCATGTAGATAGTGAATTTGTAGGGTATTCGACTTTAGAAAAAAATACTGTTATTCAGACGATTATTCAGCATAAAGCAGTAACAGAATATGCTGAAGCAGGACAAGAAGCGTATATTTTGCTGAAAGAAACCCCTTTTTATGCAGAAAGCGGCGGGCAAGTTGCTGATATTGGTTCTATTAAAACGGACAATGCATATGCAGTAGTCAAAGATGTTCAAAAATCGCCGAATGGACAGCATATCCATCGTGTTGAAGTGACAGAAGGCGTATTGCAAGTTTCTGAAGAAGCAGAAGCTGTCGTGGATAGAGCGTTCCGCAATGATGTTATCAAAAACCATACTGCTACGCATTTGCTGCATCAAGCATTAAAAGATGTACTTGGATCACACGTAAACCAAGCTGGCTCATTAAATGAAAGAAATCGGCTCCGCTTTGATTTTTCCCATTTCAGCAGTGCAACAGAAGAAGAACTGGAAGAAATCGAAAAAATAGTGAACGAAAAAATATGGGAATCACTGCCGGTTATCATCGAGACCAAAGAACTAGAAGAAGCAAAATCCATGGGCGCAACGGCATTATTCGGTGAAAAATATGGCGATGTTGTCCGTGTTGTTCAAATCAGCGACTACAGTATCGAATTATGCGGCGGATGCCATGTAGGCAATACAGCAGAAGTCGGCCTGTTTAAAATCGTTTCCGAAAGCGGCATCGGAGCAGGAACAAGAAGAATTGAAGCTGTTACCAGCAAAGAAGCTTATGCGTATCTGAACAGCAAAATTGAATTATTACAACAGTCAGGCGCATTATTAAAAGCAACTGAGGAACAAGTTCCTCAAAAAATAACAGCATTGCAAAATGAATTAAAAGAAACACAAAAACAAGTTGATTCTTTGCAAGCTAAACTATCGAATATGGAAGCTTCGTCTATTTTAGATGACATAATCGAGGTAAATAATGTAAAAGTCCTGGCCAAACAAGTTGATGTAAAAGATATGAACCAGCTGCGTTCTATGGTAGACGAATTAAAACAGAAAGTAGAGTCAGGTGTAATTCTTCTCGCAGCTGTCAATAATGATAAAGTACAGCTTGTTGCAGGGGTAACAAAGGATGTCATGAATCAAAATCTCCATGCAGGTCATTTAGTAAAGCAAGCAGCTACGATTTGCGGCGGTGGCGGCGGCGGTCGTCCAGACATGGCTCAAGCTGGGGGTAAAGACCCATCTAAAGTTACAGAAGCATTACAAAGTGCTTTAACTTATGTAAAAGACATGACAAATGCTTAATCCTTGGTTGTATCTTTCCTCATTAATAAGTATAATGAGAAAGATAAACATGTTAAAATAGTAGAAGGTTAATGAAGGACGAGGTGTCATTATGAGTTCAATTGATAAAACAATGAAATTCAACTTTTCCGAAGAACCATTTGACCAGGATATTAAAAAGATTTTAATGACTGTTCATGCATCATTAGAGGAAAAGGGATATAATCCGATTAACCAAATAGTCGGTTATCTACTATCAGGTGACCCAGCTTATATTCCTAGGTATAATGATGCGCGTAATTTAATACGTAAAGTGGAGCGGGATGAAGTAATTGAAGAACTTGTCAAGTTTTATCTAGAACAAAATAAGGAGAATTCATGAAAGCAATAGGTTTAGACGTCGGTTCAAAAACAATAGGTGTTGCGGTAAGTGACGCCTTTGGGTGGACTGCCCAAGGATTGACCACCATTTATTGGAATGAAGCGGAAATCGAATCGGCCGATGAAGAACTCAACAATCTGATAGATGCAAATGATGTATCTCAGATTGTTGTCGGCCTGCCGAAAAATATGGATGGATCAATTGGTGAAAGAGCTGAGGCATCCAAGCGCTATGCTGAATATGTCGAAGAAAAATATCAATTGCCTGTTGTGATGTGGGACGAGCGTTTAACCACCATGGCAGCGGAACGTGTGCTTTTGGAAGCAGATATGAGCCGCAAAAAAAGAAAAAAAGTAATTGATAAGATGGCAGCTACAATGATTTTACAAGGTTATCTTGACTCGAAAGGAGGCGTTATTTAATGTCATTAGAAGAAAAAGAACGAATTGTTATTCCGGATGAAAATGGGGACGAACATCTATTTGAAGTGCTTTTCACATTTGATGTGGATAAAACAGAGCAATCCTATATAGCTGTTGTACCCGCTGAACAAGCTGAGGAAGAAGAAGTAGAAGTATACGCATTTCGTTACGAAGAACAGGAAAATGAAGATTTTACACTTTACCCGATTGATTCCGATCAAGAGTGGGAAATGGTCGAAGAAATGTTAAATACATTGGCAGACGAAGAAGAGTAAATGCTAAAAGAAAGCGGATGTCCATACCTGATGGCGTCGGCTTTCTTTTACGGTGAATTTGTATACACTTTTGACGAAACAAAGAATCACGTCTTTCATCTGAATTGGCAAACCTTTCATTACCTGCTAAAAATATAACTTTCTCCAATATTCCTGATAAAAACAATCAATTTTGTTAAAAATGTAGAAGGATGAAATAAAACAACAGGAATATTGGATAAATATATATGAATTTAGTATAATGAACCGGATGAAAGGGGGATACACGGTGTCAAAAGACGACAAGCATAATGGATTCCAAAAAAACCTTATTCAAAGAGGAAAAGAAGCTTCGAAAGTCAGAAAGATTGTAGCAATTATTATTATAAGTTTTACCCTGATTATAATAATTGGAGGAATATCCGGTTATTTATATATTCATTCTGCACTGCAACCGGTGGATGAGGAAAATTCCACCCCGGCAGAAGTAGAGATTCCGATTGGTTCTTCCAGCTCAACGATTGCCGGCATACTTGAGGAAAATGGCATTATCAAAGATGAACGCATCTTCCGGCTCTACACGAAATTTAATAATGTGAACGAATTTCAGGCCGGAAATTATACATTTAATACGGCCATGAGTATGGATGACATTATTGAATCCTTACAGAGCGGAAGAATCATTATAGATGCTGCGTATACCATAACTATTCCGGAAGGGTTAACGATTGAAGAAATTGCAGAAATATACAGTGACAATTTCAATTTCTCCCAGGAAGAGTTCATGGAAGTAGCCAATGACCCTGATTTTATTGAGGAATTAATGGAGGAATACCCTGATCTATTAACGGAAGATATTCTGGACGAAGATATTCGGATGCCTTTAGAAGGTTATATGTTTGCTTCTACTTATGAATTTTATGAAGAAGAACCAACTATTGAATCCATTATCGATTGTATGGTTGAACAAACAAATTCTATTTTCCAGCAATATGAAGGCGAAATAGCGGAACAAGATTTTACACCGCATGAAGCTATCACATTTGCATCGGTAGTGGAGAAGGAAACCGCTCATGAAGAGGAACGTTCACAAATTGCAGGTGTATTTCATAACCGTTTGGACGATGAGTTAAAGCTGCAGACAGATCCGACGGTGTTATATGCCATAGGAGAGCATCAATCAGTTGTTACTTTTGAAGATTTAGAAGTGGAATCTCCATACAATACGTATATCGTAGACGGACTGCCGGTAGGGCCTATATCTAATTTTGCTGAAAACTCTTTGCGAGCTGTCCTGAATCCGGAAGAATCAGACTATCTTTATTTCTTACATGATGAAGATGGTAATATTCACTTTTCAGAAACCTTTGAAGAACATGTTGAAAATCGGGAAGAATATATAAATTAAAGCGTGTGTTTTAACGTACACACTTAAACGGATTAATGGAGACTCTCTCCATTTTCCGTTTTCTTTTTTAAACATGACGGCCAAAAGATTTTTAGTAAAAGGAAATGGTGAGATGGATAAAGAAATCGAAAGGTACCTCGAATCACTGCTGCCGGCATCCTCTGCTTCTGTTGAAATGCTGGAAAATGATGCAGAAGAGAATCATGTGCCAATCATAGACAGAAACAGTATGCATATGATTAACCTTATTTTAAAGGTAAAACAGCCGAAAAAAATATTGGAAGTAGGTACGGCTATTGGTTATTCTGCCTTGCGTATGCTGGAAGGTGCGACGGATGCTGATATCATTACCATTGAAAAAGATGAAACACGCTATTATGAAGCAATCAGCAATATTCAATCCTGGCAGCGTGATAACCAGATAGAAGTGATTGCAGGTGATGCAGCGGAAGTCATGCAGGACTTAGCTGAAAGTAAAAAGCAGTTTGATGTTATTTTTATCGATGCTGCAAAAGGGCAATATCAATCTTATTTTAACCTGGCTGATCAAATGCTCCCTGCCGGCGGTATATTAATCACGGATAATGTATTGTTCCGGGGCATGGTATGTTCAGATGAGGAAGCGCCCAAAAAATATAAAACGTTGGTACGGAAATTAAGAGCGTACAATGAAATGCTAATGAATCATCCTGATTATCATACGTCTATCATACCGATAGATGATGGTGTTTCTATTAGCTATAAAAGATGAAAGAAGTAAGGAGACAGCAGCATGGAAAAGAATAAACCCATCGTAATTGGTGTTGCAGGGGGGAGTGGCAGCGGAAAAACTTCCGTAACCAGATCGATTTATGATCGTTTTAAAGATACATCGATTTTAGTACTTGAACAGGATGCTTATTATAAGGATCAGTCGGATCTTCCTTTTGAGGAAAGACTGAAAACAAATTATGACCACCCATTAGCATTTGATAATAATTTATTGGTAGAGCACCTTAAACAATTGATTGCATATCAGTCGATTGAAAAACCTGTTTACGATTATAAGATACACAATCGTTCCAATGAAACCATTCAAGTTGAACCAAAAGAAGTTATTATCGTAGAAGGCATTTTGATATTAGAGGATGCGAGTCTGGTCGATTTGATGGATATCAAGGTGTTTGTTGATACAGATGCTGATTTACGAATTATACGGCGTCTGGTACGAGATATTAAAGAGCGTGGCAGGACATTAGATTCGGTTATTGACCAGTATATTCAAGTTGTTCGGCCCGCGCATATGCAATTTATCGAGCCTTCTAAGCGTTACGCTGATTTAATTATTCCAGAAGGCGGAGAAAATCATGTTGCGGTGGATATTCTGGCGTCTAAAATAGAAAATATATTAGCAAAAAATGCATTTAAATAATTATTTCGCTTGCTAATTTAGGTAATATCTGCCATAGTATTGATTAGTATATTTTGAATAGTTGCGTCATAAGCTATATAGCTTATTTTAATTAATAATATACATGGAATAAAGAGCTTGATGAATAATGATGCTAACATTGAATAAGCTGTGATTATTCCTTGATAGAAAAGAAAAAAGGAGTGTATCGAGATGGCTGCAGAAAAAAGCTTTTATATGACACAAGAGGGGAAGGCTAAATTAGAGGACGAACTGCATTATTTAAAAACGGACCGTCGTCAAGAGGTTGTTGAAAGAATAAAAGTAGCTCGTGATTTCGGAGACCTATCCGAGAATTCCGAATATGATGCTGCTAAAGATGAGCAGGCTTTTGTTGAACAACGTATTACACAAGTAGAGAATATGATTCGTAATGCTGAAATTATTGAGAATGATAATGCAAATCCGGACGTTGTTGCACTTGGAAAAACCGTTACTTTTGAGGAATTACCTGATGGTGATGAAGAAACGTATACGATTGTAGGAAGTGCAGAAGCAGATCCGTTTGAAGGAAAAATATCCAATGATTCTCCGATGGCAAAAAGCCTGCTTGGACATGAAATTGGAAGAGAAGTAACCGTAACAACACCAGCTGGTGAAATTGAAGTTCGGATTACGAATGTAGAATAAAAAATAGGAAGCGATTGCACAAATGTATATCCTTTCACAAAAAACTTACAGTTGTTAAAGCTGTAAGTTTTTTAATTTCTAATCCAAACGTTAAAAATCAGCTCTCCTGAACGAATAGTATGTTGAAAATAGAGAGAGTTTCTTCTTTGTTTTTTAAGTTTTAAGAAGAGACAAACCGTATTTTTGTGCTAGAATAGAATAGACAATAATTGCTGAACTCGATATGATAGTATAGAGCAAATAATGCAGTTAGGAGGATTTTTAGGTGAGTCAAACAAGATCAAATAAATTTGAAAAAAGAAGAAAAAATACGAAAGCCATTACTATTCTATCTATTATTGGAGGGGTTGTGCTGGTTTTCTTCCTTTCCATATGGGTATTTGGCGGTGGAGATGAGACAACCGAAGAAGGAACGGAATCCGACGCATCCGAAAACACCTCTCCAGATGAGGAAAACGGTGAAGGTGATGGAGAAGAAGATAATGGCTTTTTAATAAGAGATCCAGATTCAGAAGACGAAGATAGTAATGGAGAAGATAGTGACAACGAGTCTGAAAACGAAGATGCCAATCGAGAAGAAGAAAATGAAGATGAAGATGAAAACGAGGATGAAGATGCATCGAACGAAGAAGACGAGGAAGAGAATGAGAATGAGAACGACGAAGAAAATGAAGATGAAAATAGAGAATCAACAGAGCCATCGGGTGATGATGTAGAAGAGGCCTATACTGGTGACTGGGATCCGGTAGGTACAGAACAAGAAGGAGATCATAATACGGATTTTAGTGACGGGTCTCAAGATCGTACTGAAATTAAGAGAGCTACTTCTATGGTTACTGGTTTAAATGAGGATAATATGATTGAACATTGGGTTGGGAATAATGGTCCTGACAAAGTCATTGCTACCGTTTCTGATTCAAATAACGAACAATTTTATCGTGTATTCTTAGATTGGGTAGACGGTGACGGCTGGCAGCCGACGCAAGTAGAAGAGCTGAGCGAAAACGACGCAGGGTAATAATGGAGGATAAAGATGACAATCGGAATAATCGGAGCAATGGACGAAGAAATTGAATTGCTGAAACAAAAAATGACAGATGTAAAAGAAACAGAAGTAGCAAACACTTCTTTTTATCAAGGTTATCTGGAAGGAATAAAAGTTGTCCTACTACTGTCTGGCATAGGAAAAGTGAATGCAGCTATGTCTACGACGATTTTACATGAGCAATTTAATCCGGATAAAATTATTAATACAGGTTCTGCCGGAGGATTTGCTGATAATCTGGAGGTAGGTGATGTCGTTATTTCCACGGAGGTATTGCATCATGATGTAGACGCGACAGCATTTGATTATGTGTATGGACAAGTTCCAGGTATGCCTGCAGTTTATACTGCTTCTTCGGATTTGATAGAGTTAGCAAATCAGATTGTTTTAGAAACAGGTATTCAGGCAGAAACAGGTACCATCGCAACCGGCGATTCATTTATGCAACGTAAGGATCAGACAGCAATTGTGCAGGAGCGATTTCCAGATATGCTTGCATTGGAAATGGAAGCCGCTGCGGTAGCGCAGGTTTGCTATCAGTATCAAACGCCGTTTGTTATTATTCGCGCATTATCTGACATTGCCGGAAAAGAATCATCGATTTCCTTTGATGATTTTTTAAATAAAGCAGCACAGAATGCAGCAGAGGTAATTATAAAAATGGTTCAAAAATTATAAGCTGTAGTTTAAAAAACTCGTATTCGTTGAAAAAGCGAATACGAGTTTTTTTGTTGCATAGGAAATTATAGAATTATTGCCTTGTGGATAACTATTTATAGTAAAACAGCCACGTCCAGCTCCGAGCGCCAAAAACTAGGAGATTTCACGTCGCGCCCTACGATAAAGAAGACTTGGCGATTGGCAAGCCGTCAGGCGCAGACAGAGTTAAAGTCGCACTTATGCCCTGCGGGTGAAAGTCAACATCGGTTCGTCACCTCACCGTGTTTCCTTTATCTCAGTTGCGCCGCTCCAATCTCTACGTTTTTAAACAGGCGCTCTGCGCTTTTGTTCTATTCCTTATTGAAATCTTTACTCCCATGCTTCAAAGTAATTCTGAATAAAATCATAAAAGACCTGTTCAGATGGTGCTAAATTACGGTTTTTAGGAATGATGATACCAACTGTCCGCTTAAGTGGCGGGCCATCAATAGCAACTTTAGCACTATAAGCGGTGCTTAAATCGTTAAAGGCACTTTCCGGAAGCAGCGTAATCCCCATTTCAGCTGCAACCAGCCCTTTTATTGCATCTAAATCCTCCCCTTGTGATTGAATTTTTGGTGTGAATCCTGACTGGAGACAAGCATCAATGACAAGCTGATGGAGTACATATCCTTCTGGAAACAATACGAAATTTTCATTTTCTAAATCGGTTACAGTTATTTTTTCTTCTTTCGATTTGGTATGATTTCTAGGAATAAGTGCATAAAAATTTTCCATAAACAAAACTTTGCTAATAATATCTGGCTGGTTATCGGGTACAGGGCCGAGAAAGGCTAAATCAATTTCTCTGTTTCGCACAGCTTCAATCAAAAAGTTATAGGAACCTTGTCTTAATTGAAAACGGATATTTGGATAACGATTCTTGAAGGCAGATAAAACAGTCGGCAACAGGTTGCTTGCTAAGCTTGTCGGGAAACCGATTTTTATTGAACCCCGTTCAGGATCTAAATATTCATCCACCTGCTTCTTTGCATAATCCACTCCTTTTAAAGCAGATGTAATATAGGTTAAAAATATTTTTCCAATGGGTGTTAAATGCACATTTCGACCAGTTCTTTCAAATAGCTGCACGCCTAATTCACTTTCTAAATTGGAAATCTGCCGGCTGATGGCAGATTGAGCCACATGCAGTTCCAGAGCAGCTTCGGATACGTGTTCTTTTTCTGCTACCGCAACAAAATATCTTAATTGACGCAGTTCCATATTTCCACCTCATATCAATATTAGATTATTATTATGTTTATTATATATTGTTTCGATAAATAAAAAAACATAAAATGTATCTTACCCACTTTTAGAGTACATGGAATGGAGGAACACAGAATGACTTTTCAAGATTTTCCGGAAGCACAAGGACTGTATCACCCGGATTTTGAACATGATGCTTGTGGAATTGGCTTATATGCACACATTAAAGGAAAACAGACGCACGACATTGTTATGAAAGGATTAAGTATGCTTGGAAAACTAGAGCATCGGGGCGGGCAGGGAAGCGATCCGATGACCGGAGATGGTTCTGGTTTGATGGTACAAATTCCAGATCAATATTTCAGAAGAGTATGCCCGGATTTTCGTCTGCCGGCTGTTGGAGAATACGGTGTCGGCATGGTCTTTCTTTCTCAAGATAAACAAGAACAAGCAAAAGTTATCGAACAGGTCAATACGTTAATTGTTGCAGAAGGGCAGCAGCTGATTGGCTGGAGAGATGTGCCAGTTGATCCTTCTTGTATTGGAAAAGGCGCTATAGATACATTGCCGGACATCAAGCAAGTATTTATTCGAGCAAATGCGTCTGCTGATCATCTGGCGTTTGAGAGAAAACTGTATGTTATCCGCAAACAGGCGGAGCATTGGGCAGAAGAAAAGGATATCCGTTTTTATGTACCAAGCCTCTCCAGCAGTACCATGGTATATAAAGGATTGTTGACCCCTGATCAGGTAGATAGCTTTTATTTCGATTTACAAGAAGAAGATTTTATTTCTGCATTTTCCTTGGTCCACTCCCGGTTCAGTACAAATACATTTCCATCCTGGGAACGTGCGCATCCAAACCGCTATTTAATCCATAATGGCGAAATCAATACATTGTGGGGAAATATGAATTGGATGCAAGCCAGGGAAAAACAATTTGTTTCTGATGCATTTGGAAAGGACATGGATAAAATTTTACCCATTATCCGACGTGACGGGAGTGATTCTGCAGCACTGGATAATGCCCTAGAATTTTTAACGCTTGCTGGCAGAGAGCCAGCCCATGCGGCAATGATGCTGATTCCTGAGCCATGGGATAAAAATAGCCATATGAATCAAAAAAAACGCGCTTTTTATCAATATCACAGCATGCTGATGGAACCATGGGACGGTCCCACGTCCATCACGTTTACAAACGGAAAACAAATTGGGGCGATTTTAGATAGAAATGGTTTGCGCCCGGCAAGGTATTATGTGACGAAAGACGATTATATGATCTATTCTTCCGAGGTCGGGGTTGTTGATGTGGAAGAAAGCAATATTTTATTCAAAGAGCGGTTGAGCCCCGGTAAAATGCTGTTAGTAGATATAGAGAAAGGCAAAATTATTTCGGATGAAGAAATAAAAACTACCATGACAACGGCATATCCTTATCAACAATGGGTCGAGGAGCAAACCATGACACTCGATCCGGAAGTTGATGAAGAGATGGAAAAGGATCCGCAATTGTTCTGTAAACAGAAAGCATTTGGTTACACCGTTGAGGATATTGAAAAGTATTTGATTCCATTGGTAGAAGACGGAAAAGACCCGATCGGCGCAATGGGATATGACGTGCCGTTAGCTGTTTTATCGGAACATCCGCAAAGTTTATTCCATTATTTTAAACAGCTTTTTGCACAGGTAACCAATCCGCCGATTGATGCTTATCGGGAACAATTAGTTACTTCCATGCTGACATGGCTTGGCAGTGAAGGAGACATCCTTCATCCGGAGATGGAAAAGAAAAGACGCGTCCGCTTGGATTCGCCGATTCTATCCAATGGGCAAATGCGAAAGTTGGAAAATGATGACATTGCCGGGCTGCATATGGAAATGATAGATACATTGTTTACGAATAATCTAGAAACTGCCCTGGAACGGGTATTTCAACAGGCAAAAAAAGCGATTCAAAACGGAAAAAATATACTGGTACTGCGGGATACAGGAATGGATCAGGAGCACAAAGCAATACCGGCGCTGCTTGCGGTCAGCGGACTGCACCAATTTTTGATTCGTAAAGGAATTCGGACCAAAGCAAGTATCATTATCCAGTCAGGGGAAGCGCGGGAAGTGCACCATTTTGCCGCATTGCTTGGTTATGGAGTGGATGCCATTTATCCATATCTCGTTTACCAAACCTATCAGCAGACATTTCAAGATGGTAAATTAACATACCATCCCAAAGAAGCCCAGGCGAAATTTATTGCCGCTGCTACAGAAGGTATTATCAAAGTCATGTCTAAAATCGGCATTTCGACTGTACAAAGCTATCGCGGTGCACAAATTTTTGAAGCTGTCGGTATTAGCAAACAAGTTATTGAAGATCATTTTACCGGAACAGCTTCGCAAATCGACGGAATTGGTTTGGAACTGATTCAACTCGAAACGGAGAAACGTCATCACGAAGGATATCAACAAGTGTTTCATCAGCTGCTGGACTCCGGAAGTGCATTTCAATGGCGGAAAACCGGGGAACATCATGCATTTAATCCGTCAACGATTTATAAGTTGCAATGGTCTTGCCGCCGGGGAGATTATAAATTGTTTAAGCAATTTTCGAAAGAATCCAACGAAGAACGAATCGGGTTTTTGCGGAATCTATTTGATTTCAAAAAATCAACAGCTATCCCCATCGAGGAAGTAGAATCCGTTGACTCTATTGTGAAACGATTTAAAACGGGCGCGATGTCATTTGGTTCAATCAGTAAAGAGGCGCATGAAACACTGGCAATAGCGATGAACCGTCTTGGAGGGAAAAGCAACAGCGGGGAAGGCGGAGAAGATACTTCCCGTTTTACACCTGATGCGAATGGCGATTTCCGATCCAGTGCTATTAAACAAGTAGCGTCCGGCCGTTTTGGTGTCACCAGCAACTATTTAGTAAATGCGAAAGAATTGCAAATCAAAGTGGCGCAGGGAGCAAAACCGGGTGAAGGCGGCCAGTTACCCGCTGAAAAAGTGTATCCATGGGTTGCGGATGTGCGCAGATCAACACCCGGGGTAGATTTAATATCTCCACCGCCGCATCACGATATTTATTCGATAGAAGATTTGGCGCAATTGATTTATGACTTGAAAAATGCGAACCGGAAAGCGAGGGTGAGCGTGAAACTTGTTGCCAAATCAGGTGTCGGGACGATTGCTGCCGGGGTAGCTAAAGGAAATGCAGATGTAATTTCAATTGTCGGTTATGACGGCGGAACAGGCGCTTCGCCAAAAACAAGTATGAAACATACCGGCTTGCCATGGGAATTAGGTTTGGCCGAAGCGCATCAGACGCTGATGTTAAATGGATTGAGAGACCGGGTTATTTTAGAAACGGATGGAAAACTGTTAACAGGAAAAGATGTGGTCACCGCAGCTTTGCTGGGAGCGGAAGAATACGGATTTGCTACGGCACCGCTGGTTACGGTCGGTTGTGTGATGATGCGTGTCTGTCATAAGGATACTTGCCCAGTTGGTGTTGCAACACAAAATCCAGAGCTTCGTAAAAAGTTTGGCGGAGACCCGGACCATGTGGTGAACTATATGCGATTTATCGCAGAAGAGGTTCGTGAAATAATGGCAGAGCTTGGTTTCCGGACAATGGATGAGCTGATTGGGCGGACTGAATATCTGGAAAGGTCTGCACGTACTGATGCGCATTGGAAAGCGAAACATCTTGACTTATCGGCATTGGTTTATCAGCCGGCCGGAACAAAAAGAAATACAAAGCAGCAGGACCCCCAACTAGATCAAACGTTAGATATGCAAGAAATTCTGCCTGCTGTCCAGGAATCACTGAGAACAGAGGAAGCGATGGAAGCCAATTTCACCATTAACAATACAGATCGCGCGACAGGAACAATTGTTGGAAGTGAAGTGACTGCGAAATATGGAGAAGAGGGGTTGCCTGAAGATACGATGAATTTACATTTTACTGGTTCCGCTGGGCAAAGCTTCGGTGCTTTTATTCCATCCGGTATAACAATGACAGTAACAGGTGATGCCAATGACTATGTCGGAAAAGGGCTTTCAGGCGGGAAAATCATTGTCCGGACACCCAAAACGACGACAATAGATGCGAGTCATAATGTTATTGCAGGTAATGTATCTTTTTACGGTGCAACAAGCGGAGAAGCATATATCCAGGGGTATGCAGGCGAACGTTTTGCGGTCAGAAACAGCGGTGCGAAAATGGTTGTAGAAGGTGTCGGCGACCACGGCTGCGAGTATATGACAGGAGGACGCGTTGTTATTCTCGGCAATGTGGGTAAAAACTTTGCAGCAGGCATGTCAGGAGGCATCGCTTATGTCAGGCCCGATGATATACCTTCTTTTCAGTCTTTAACCAATACTGGGCGTATTCAATTTGAAGCTATTACAGATTTGGAAGAGCAAGAAGAAGTAAAGGACCTGATTATTAACCATTTAGATTATACTAATAGTGTAAAAGCAACGATGATATTAAAGAACTGGAAAGAAGAAAGGAAGAAATTCGTCAAAGTTATTCCAACCGATTATAAATTAATGCTTCAGCAGATAGCTTGGTTTCAAGAAAAGGGATTTAGTACGGAGGAAGCCCGCTATGAAGCGTTTATGGCCAAGAAAAATCATGAGATGACAGTGCATCTGGATGAAAATACTGTTATCAAAGAAGCGAAAGGAGCTGGCATAAATGGGTAAAGCAACCGGATTTATGGAAATAAAAAGAAAAGAAATAACGAAGCGTAAACCGCTTGAAAGAATAAAAGACTGGCAGGAATACGCCGGTACTTTCTCTGATGAAGCAGCAAGTCAGCAAGGTGCACGTTGTATGGATTGCAGTATTCCGTTTTGTCATATTGGCATGGAAATAGAAGGGGCAACATCAGGTTGTCCTATCTATAACCTGATTCCGGAGTGGAATGATCTTGTCTATAAAGGAAGATGGAGAGAAGCGTTAGATAGATTAATGAAAACCAATAATTTTCCGGAATTTACCGGCAGGGTATGTCCTGCGCCATGTGAAGGTTCTTGCACGGTAGCGATTCATGATCCTGCCGTAACGATTAAAAATATCGAGCAGAAAATTATTGACAAAGGATTTGAAGAAGGGTGGATCGAACCGCGTATTCCTGCCGGGTGTACGGGTAAAAAGGTCGCAATTATTGGTTCCGGACCAGCCGGATTAGCGGCAGCGGATCAGATGAATCAAGCGGGCCATGAAGTGACGATTTATGAACGGGCAGACCGTGCGGGCGGACTATTAACCTATGGTATTCCTAATATGAAGCTGGATAAAGGCATTGTGGAACGACGTATCCAGCTCCTTCGTCAAGAAGGGATCCATTTTGTGTTCCATACAGAGGTAGGTAAAGATGTGTCAGCAGAAGATATCAAAGCAAGCTTCGACTCCGTGATTCTTTGTACGGGCGCGCAGAAGCATCGTGATTTGCCGCTGGAAGGCAGAGACAGCAAAGGAGTACGTTTTGCGATGGATTACCTGACACGCTCAACCGAAACCCTGCTTGATGACGAGGCGGAGATAGAGGAGGAGTTAAACGCAGCAGGAAAAGATGTTATCGTCATCGGCGGCGGAGATACAGGTGCTGATTGTATTGCAACGGCTATGCGCCAAGGTGCTAAAAGCATTGTCCAATTCGGGAAGCATCCGCAGCTTCCAGTGAAACGTGCTGATCATAACCAATGGCCTGCTTTTCCGCAGGTATTCAGTTTGGAATACGCACATAAAGAGGCGGAGGAAAAGTTTGGAGAGGATATCCGCGAATATTCCATTCAAACACAGAAATTTGTGACCGATGAACAAGGGAAGTTAAAAGCGTTGCATACGGTGCAAATGGCGAAAAAACAGGACGAAAATGGTGTTTCCTTTTTTGAAGAAATACCGGGAACAGAAAAGGTATGGCCTGCACAGCTTGTATTGATTGCTATTGGATTTGAAGGAGGCGAAGAGCCAGTTTTAGATGCTTTTGGAGTAAAAACAATGCAAAAGCGGGCGCTTGCAGCATACGGAGAATTTAAAACAACAGCAGAAAATGTGTTTGCGGCAGGAGATGCCCGCAGAGGTCAGAGTCTGATAGTCTGGGCAATTAATGAAGGAAGAGAAGTTGCCTGCCAGGTAGATGCCTATTTAATGGGATCCACTTCCTTGCCGAGCGTGGCAAATATGTAGATGGAAAAGAACGGGTTAGAAAGTCCTGAAACAGAGGGGTTCTAACCTGTTTGTTTTTTCAATACATATATATTGGAACTCCATTTTCGCACTTTAACAGTAACTTTCTTACCTTAGGAACAAGGGTTGATCGTTTCTTCTATACAGCTGAAGATGGGGAGGTGAAGTGTAAGGCGACCGCCTCCGCTAGTGGGATGTTCATTATATGAAATAGCTGAACGAATAAACGTAGATCAGACAAAACACATTTTTCGAGGTGTACGGTAAAAATGTTCAGCAATTATTCCTTTCTGCGCATGAAAGCTGTACTCGATATAACGATCCATGCTCTCGTGCAATGAAGCATCAGAATAATTGTTTATTTAAGCTACAAAGCGATTCTTTTATCCCACTTCATCAGGATGTTATTTCTTTCAAACGCTGTAGCATCCCATCAGAGCGCAGCCCCAGTGGGAAGACCCCGCAGAAAAAGCGATCTTCTTTTTCGAGTAGGCTGAGCGCAAGCCCATGGAAAGCGGAGGGCTTGGCCAAAGCGGAAGCTATACACTAAAAGAAATCATATTCATCCTGGTACAGCAAGGGTTATATACTTATGCTCAGGTGCAAAAGTTGAGGATGAAAGCTCCTATTCTAACTGTGATGAAATCCATAGGCATCTGTCACCCCTCCGCCTTTCTTTGCGTATATTGTTAAGGAATAAGGGGTGATGGAGAATTGGCACAGGCAGAAGGGTATAAAAATGGACGTATCAATATCATATTACACGAGAAGACACAGCAACCCGGCAGAGAGGTCCGTGTAAAAAAGCAAAAACATTCGCCGCTGGAAATGATCGATAAAGAATTTGCATCTTTTGTTGGATTAGATGACTTAAAAACGTCCATTAAAGAGATTTATGCCAGTATTCTTATCAACGAGAAGAGAAAGGAACAAGGGTTAAAAAGCTCTAAACAGGTTCTGCATATGTTATTTAAAGGAAACCCTGGAACGGGAAAGACGACGGTGGCCCGAAAACTGGCAAAACTTTATCATGATATGAATGTACTGTCAAAAGGACATTTTATCGAAGCAGAACGTGCCGATTTAGTCGGAGAATATATTGGGCAGACGGCACAAAAAACAAGAGCAATTATCCAGAAAGCCATGGGCGGTATTTTATTTATTGACGAAGCTTATTCCTTATCGCGCGGTGGAGAAAAAGATTTCGGCAAAGAGGCCATCGATTTGTTAGTAAAACATATGGAAGACGGCCGGGAAGATATGGTCCTTATCCTGGCTGGCTATCCGCGTGAAATGGATCGCTTTCTTTCAATGAATCCTGGACTTGAATCCCGCTTTCCGTTTATTTTAGACTTCGATGATTATTCTGTGGACGAATTATTAAATATAGGAAATCATATGCTGGGGGAAAGACAGTATCAATTATCAAAACCGGCGGAATGGAAGCTCCGCAACCATTTAGCAAGAAAATTGCGGGAGGAGTCCTTTAATTTTTCAAATGCGAGGTATGTGCGAAACGTTATTGAAAAGGCAATCCGCATGCAGGCAGTCCGTTTACTTACTTCTGACAAAATCGTATCCAAAGATTTAATTGTTTTAACGGAGGAGGATTTGTTGCTAGAATAGAAATAATGGGTATGATAAATGGTATGAACTATTTTAAGGATATTCTATTCTAAGAAAGAGGTAAACTATGACAGCAGAAAATGTATTAGTAATTGCGGTTAATCAGAACGAGAAATCTGAACGCCAATTCCAGTCTTCTTTAGATGAACTTATTTCTCTTTGTAAAACGGCTGGAGGTCAGGTGCAGCATGTCATTACACAAAATCGGGGACGCATCCACCCGGCTACTTATATTGGAGAAGGGAAACTCCAGGAAGTAAGCCGGGTGGTTGAAGCATCTGAAATTGAATTAGTAGTGGCAAATAATGAATTATCTGCCGGCCAAGTTCGCAATTTGGCAGATACATTGGATGTCCGTGTTCTGGACAGGAGCCAATTAATATTGGATATTTTTGCTATGCGTGCACAAACAAAGGAAGGGAAGCTCCAAGTGGAACTTGCTCAATTGGAGTATTTGCTTCCTCGTTTGCATGGACAAGGAGCGAACTTGTCCAGACTTGGAGGCGGAATCGGAACAAGAGGTCCGGGGGAAACAAAATTAGAAACAGACCGTCGGCATATCGAAAGAAGGATTTATGATATCAAACGCCGGTTGCAGTTAGTTGTAAAGCAGCGTGAACAGTACCGGAAGCGCAGACGATCCAACGATGTTTTTCAGATAGCCATTGTTGGATATACGAATGCAGGTAAATCAACTATTTTTAACCGGTTAACCAGAAGCAGTTCCTTAGAAGAAGATCAACTGTTTGCTACACTCGATCCGCTCACGCGACGTATTCAGTTCCCGAGCGGGCTGAAAAGTTTAATAACGGATACGGTTGGTTTCATTCAGGATTTGCCAACCTCGCTGATTGCTGCTTTTAAATCGACCTTAGAGGAAGTGGCAGAAGCCGATTTTCTCCTGCATGTCGTCGATGTTTCCGATCCAGACTTAGTGCAGCAGCAGGAAACCGTACGCAAACTTTTACAAGAATTAGATGCTGGTCACATCCCGGCATTGACAGTATATAATAAAAGTGATCAGCTGGGAGATGATTTCTTTATAGCGAACCAGTTCCCTAATATTCAAATGAATGCATTCGACGAAGAAGATGTACAGGCATTGTTCCTGAAAATCGAAGAAGTATTAAAAGACGAATGGGATTTATTTGACGTTGTTTTGGATTCCAGTGAAGGAGATTTGTTGTATCAGCTGCAATCATCAGCACTTGTTGTAAAAAAAGAGCTGGTGGAGGATACAAATCAATTTCATGTTCAAGGTTATGTCAGAGAAAATCATCCATTTCATCGTTTTGTAGAGGAGAAATAAAATATGCAAGAAGATCGACTTATGATAGAAGCCGAAAAAGATTGTTTCGAAGGACATCAATATATCCAAGGGATTGTGGAAGAAAATCAACGACGTGTACTGGAAGCATTTCGAGAGCACCGAATCAGCGATGCACATCTGCAGGGAACCACGGGCTATGGATATGACGACTTGGGCAGAGAAGGATTAGAAGCAGTGTATGCACAAGTGTTTGGCGGAGAAGACGCTGTTGTGCGTCCGCAAATTGTGTCGGGGACACATGCCATCACAACAGCCTTATTTGGTGTATTACGCCCGCAGGATGAACTCGTCTATATCACGGGGCATCCATATGATACATTAGATGACGTCATTGGCAAACCTGGGAAAAAAGAGGGATCCCTTGCTGATTTTCAAATCGGTTATCGTGAGGTAGCTTTAAAAGATACAGGTACAATTGATTTGGAAGAAGTCAAAAGAAGCTGGACAAAAGAGACAAAAGTAATTGCAATCCAGCGTTCGAAAGGGTATGACGAAAGACCTTCTTTCACTATCAATGAAATCGCGGAAATGATCGCCTTCGTGAAAGAAATCGATCCAAATGTTATTGTCTTTGTTGATAATTGCTACGGAGAGTTTACGGAAACACAGGAACCATTACATGTTGGAGCGGATTTAATTGCCGGTTCTCTCATCAAAAATCCAGGCGGCGGATTAGTACGTGCCGGCGGGTATATCGCCGGTCGCGAAGATTTAATACATCTATGTGCAAATCGGCTGACAGCACCCGGGCTTGGCAAAGAAACAGGAGCCTCCTTGGGTATGCTCCAGGAAATGTATCAAGGTTTTTTCATGGCGCCGCATGTTGTAGGGGAGGCTTTGAAAGGCGCACTTTTTACAGCCAGATATCTGGAACTTGCTGGTTTTCACACTGCTCCTTCGTATTTGGAAAAAAGAACCGACCTGATTCAAACAGTCACCTTTGAGAAAGCGGACGAAATGATAGCTTTTTGCCAGTCTATTCAAGAAAGTTCTCCAATCAATTCTTATGTAAAAGCCTATCCAAGTGATATGCCGGGCTATGAAGACGAGGTTATTATGGCTGCCGGCACATTTATCCAGGGCGCAAGTATCGAACTTTCTGCCGATGGGCCAATACGGGCGCCTTACACCGCATATGTGCAGGGCGGTTTAACTTATACGCACGTTAAAATTGCTGTTACGGAAGCTGTAAAAACGTTAAAACATCAAGGTTTTATTTTCTGAAATCAGGGAATGTATTATAATAAGATAATAATATGTTAAAAAACCTAACATGTGATTGACATTAAACGTAACATCAATTATACTTAGTATATCATCATAGGAAGGGGGTCATTTTTTGAATGATCAAGATCGTCGTTCAATGCCCTTATTCTCTATAGGTATAGTAATGAAATTGACCGAACTTACTGCAAGACAAATTCGTTATTATGAAGCAAATGATTTAATTGCTCCAGAACGGACAAAAGGAAATCAGCGTCTATTTTCATTTAATGATGTAGACAGACTGCTTCAGATTAAAGACCTCCTGGACAGAGGATTAAACATGGCTGGAATTAAGCTTTTGCTGGATGAGGAAAATGGAAAAGAAATTCCGAAAGAAGAAGCACAGAAGCAAGAGAAAAAAGCTCCGGCCGATCTGACTGACAAGGAGCTGAGAGAGATACTCAGAAACGAATTGACCGAAGTTGGAAGATACGGTAAAGCAAGCATGAGACAAGGGGAGCTGGCGCGTTTTTTTACAGGGCGTTAATATAGCGTGAAATGAAGGCGCGCGCTCCAAAACCATGCAAGGAAGACTTTCTTTTACATTTAGACAACCATCGAGGAGGAGAACGTATGGCCGAAAAGTTAACAAAGGAAGAAATTTTACAACAAATTGAAGAGGAAAATGTCCGTTTTATCCGGCTGCAATTTACAGATTTGCTGGGAACGGTTAAAAACGTTGAAATTCCACTAAGTCAATTAGACAAAGCATTGGATAACAAAATGGCTTTTGACGGATCCAGTATTGAAGGTTTTGTGCGTATTGAAGAATCGGATATGCTCTTGTATCCGGATCTGGATACATTCATTGTATTTCCTTGGACTTCCGAAAAAGGGAAAGTGGCGCGCTTTATCTGTGACATCTATAACCCGGATGGCACTCCGTTTGCAGGTTGTCCGCGTTATAATTTAAAACGTAACCTGGAAAATATGAAAGAGGCAGGTTTTGATGCATTTAATATTGGTGCAGAGCCGGAATTCTTCTTGTTCAAACTGGATGAAAACTGGCAACCGACATTGGAATTAAATGACCACGGCGGTTACTTTGATTTAGCACCGACTGATTTAGGCGAAAATTGCCGCCGCGATATTGTACTGGAATTGGAAGAAATGGGATTTGAAATAGAGGCATCCCACCACGAAGTTGCTCCAGGACAGCATGAAATTGACTTTAAATATTCCGATGCACTGAAACACGCAGATGATATCCAAACATTCAAACTGGTTGTAAAGACCATTGCCAGAAAACACAATTTGCACGCAACATTCATGCCAAAACCGCTATTTGGCGTAAATGGTTCCGGAATGCATGTTAACATGTCTTTATTTAAAGGCAAAGAAAACCAATTCTATGATACAAGCAAGGAATTGGAGTTAAGCAAAACAGCTTACCAATTTACTGCCGGTATTCTAGAGCACGCAACCAACTTCACAGCGGTGACAAACCCGACAGTAAATTCGTATAAACGTTTAGTGCCTGGTTATGAAGCTCCCAGCTATGTTGCCTGGTCTGCATCTAACCGCAGTCCGCTGGTCCGTGTTCCGAGCTCCCGCGGTTTAAGCACACGTATTGAAGTCCGCAGTGTGGATCCGGCTGCTAATCCGTACATGGCATTATCCGTTCTGCTTGCTTCCGGTTTAGATGGAGTAAAGAGAGATTTAGATGTTCCTGAGTCTGTCGACCGCAATATTTATGTGATGAACAAAAAAGAGCGTGAAGAAAATGACGTAAGAGATTTACCTTCTACGCTTAAAGAAGCAATGAACTATCTTGAGCAGGATGAAGTAATTAAAGAATCACTGGGCGAGCATCTATTCGAACACTTTATTGAAGCGAAAGATATTGAATGGGATATGTTCCGTACGACCGTGCACCCATGGGAGCGCGAGCAATATCTGACCAATTATTAATATTGCAAAACATGCCTATACAAAGGCTTTTCGAACTTGTACCTCCTCAGTAAAAAGAAGAAAATTCATTTTTGAAAGTCTATAAAAACAACCTCTTAAGCAGCTTTTAAAAGTTAGAGTTGCTTAAAAGGTTGTTTTTTTATCTTATTTTACGTTGCACCAGGATACACTTCGAATTTCAGTTGTTTTATTACGGTAATACGCGGGAGAGAAAGCTTCATTAGTGTCGATGCTGCTTATCGCCAATCCCTCTGAAAAGCAGTTTTTAATGAAATAACGCATATCCCTACTGGACCAACAATAATAAAAAATATGCAAGATATTGCAAATAAGGACGTATTTTGTATTTTTCATGCGCAAACCTTTCAGTTCGTGGTTAGGTATAATACCGTTATAAACAGGATTTATTTCTAAAATATATAACTTGAAATTAATATTTTCCTTCCTGACACTCGCTACGGAAAAACACTACGCTTTCCCATAGGAGTCTCTGTGTTTTTCCTTCGCTAGTTATGGTGCTTAATTCTAAAATAAATGGCTTCATTTTTTAGCACAAAAGACAGGTTTATAAATTCAATTTATATAGTTAATTTGCAGCAGAAAAAAGGGACTTGATACGAAAAAAGCATCGAATGCGCTATTCGATGCTTGTCTATATTATTGCTGTTCTTTTGCTGATACAGCAGAAAACTCTAAATTAGATTCGTCTGTGAAAAATTCTTTATACAGTGACTGAATGGCTTGTTCCAAATCAACAGCATGTATACCGAACATCATGGATACTTCCGAAGATCCCTGGTTAATCATATCGATATTCACACCAGCTTGGGCGAAAGATGCAGTCGCTTTTGCAGCAACGCCAATGGTATTTTCTAAACCTTCACCTACGACCATTACGACTGCCAAATCACGATGAACGCTCACCGTATCCACATTTAATTCATGGCGAATCCGGTCAATAACCACTTTTTCTTTCTCTGGTGTGAATTGGTTATCTCTAAAAATGACAGACATATCATCGATTCCGGAAGGTGTATGCTCAAACGAAATTCCTTCATCTTCGAATATATTTAACAGCTTTCTTCCAAAACCAACTTCTCGGTTCATTAAGAATTTACTTACATATAAACTGCAGAAACCGACATCACTTGCGATGCCGACGACACATTGATCTGTTGCTTTTTTCTCCGAAACAACCATGGTTCCAGGTGCGTCCGGATTGTTTGTATTTTTTATACAGACAGGAATTTGCTCTTTAAATGCCGGGATAAGCGCTTCGTCGTGAAAAACAGAAAAACCGGCATAAGACAGCTCCCGCATTTCTTTATACGTTAAGACTGTAATATCTTTTGGATTTTTTACAAAGTTTGGATTTACCGTAAAAACAGAATCTACATCTGTGAAATTTTCATAAAGGTCTGCTTTGGTTCCGGAAGCCAGAATAGCTCCTGTGATATCCGAACCGCCTCGCGAAAATGTTACTAAATCATCATCTGCTGAATAACCAAAGAAGCCGGGGACAACAGATACACCCTCACGTTCCCGCAGTTTATAGATAAGAGAAAAACTCTCTGGAAGCAATTGTGCATTGCCCGGTTCATTGCTTACAAAAATGCCTGCATCTTTTGGATTGACATAACTTGCATCTAAGCCGATATGTTCTAAATAAGCACTCACAATTTTAGCGGAACTGTCTTCTCCAACAGATTTTAAAGCATCGAGCTGTGCCATTGGAGATATATCAAATTGAAGATATTTTTCAATGGTTTGCTGAATATCTTCTAAAATATAATGGCTTATTCCTAAGTCATCTATAATTTCCTGAAATCTGGTCATGATTTTTTGTAAGCAAGTATCATAATCCTGATCATTTTGTTTGGCATAACAAAGTTCGATTAATAAATCGGTCATCTTCACATCATCTGAGAAACGTTTTCCCGGTGCGGATACAACTACCACTTTTCGCGAAGAATCAGACTTGATAATATCCGCTACCTTTTTGATTTGTGTTGCATTTGCTACAGAACTTCCTCCGAATTTTGCTACTTTCATTTACAAGATACCCCATTTCAAAATTCTCACAATAAACCAGCGATTTAATCTAAAGATTGCAATCACATAGTATATTTTATTTTTACTAATATAACATATTTTCTGTTAAATTAAAGGGGAAAACAGAAAAAAAGAAAGAAAATAACCAAAGTAATGCTTTCATTTCCCGCGCTCGGTAAAGGTTTATCAGCTTGCTGATTCCTTTTCTTGATTGCGCTTTTTTCTGTCCCGGTAAACAATGAAGCCTGCAAGAAATATCAGGCCGCCGAGAAACAGAATCAAACCGGCAATAAATTGAATGCTCCCATAGATAAAAATAGGGTAAAACGTATCAAACAGTGTATCACGCATTAATTTAATACCAAAAGCTGCAATCACACCTGGAATAAAAAGAATGAGTAAAGCAAGGTTTCGTTGCATAAAATGTCTCCTTTATGTAGGTACTTTTATTATATCAAAATCTGTCGAGAAATAGAAATAGAATTCATTTGCTAAATTATGCATGGTAACGTATGATGAAACTGTGCAAATAAATTCAAGGTGGATGAAAAGCATGAAGCAAATTCTGATAGTTGGCGCTGGTAAAGGTGGTACTGCATTATTTCACCTGTTTAAAGAGATAAAAAGCATGCAGATTCATGCAATTGTTGATAGAGATCCGGACGCTCCTGCTATGAAATTGGCAGAAGAAATGAATATTCAGACCAGTACAGATTGGAAAGATTGGGTTCACCATGATATTGATATTATTGTAAACGTAACAGGCGAAGAAGACCTATTTGAAAAAATGATTGCATTATATCCAAGAGAGACAATCATCATTCCTGGGTCTGTAGCGAATATTATTTATCAATTAATTCATGAGAAAACTGCTTTAACGGATGAAGTAAAGGTGCAGGCGAACCGGCTTGAATTAATTTTGAATCATATGAATGACGGAATGATTGTTGTTAACAAAAAAGAACAGGTGCAGCTGTTAAATCGGCGTGCTGAACAAATTCTTGGTAAAAAAGAAAGAGACTACAAAGAAAAGCCGATTAAGGAATTAGTTAAAACAAGCCGCTTATCACATGTTTTAAGAAGCCAGAGAAAAGAATTGAATCAGAAGACGATTTTAGACAATGGAAAAAAAGTAATTGCTTCCCGTATCCCTATCATTAATAAAATCGGCGATTTAGTCGGAGCCTTTGCTGTTTTTAAGGATATAACGGAAGTGGTGCAATTAGCGGAAGAAAACACCGATTTGAATGAAATTAAAACCATGCTGGAAGCCATTATTAATTCTTCTGATGAGGCTATCAGCGTTGTGGATGAACATGGAAATGGTCTGATTATTAATCCCGCTTATACAAGGATAACCGGGTTGACAGAGGAGGAAGTCATCGGCAAACCGGCAACAGTGGATATCTCAGAGGGTGATAGTGTTCATATGCAGGTTTTAAAGACCCGGCGTGCTGTTCGCGGCGTACATATGAAGGTAGGACCATCGAAGAAAGACGTTATTGTGAACGGGGCTCCGGTTATTGTTCAGGGCAAAATGAAAGGCAGTGTCGGTGTGCTCCATGATGTGAGTGAATTGCAATCTGTGACAAAGGAATTAAAACGTGCCAGACAGATTATCCGTAATTTGGAAGCAAAGTATACATTCGATGATATTATCGGTAACTCACCAGAAATGAAACTTGCTTTAGAACAGGCAAAAGTGGGGGCGAAAACACCTGCAACGGTTCTTTTGAGAGGAGAGACAGGATCTGGGAAAGAATTATTTGCTCAGGCTATTCACCATGAAAGCGACCGGAAATTTAATAAATTTATTCGTGTGAACTGCGCTAAATTATCTGAATCTGACCTGGAAAAAGAGCTGTTTGGTACTGTCGAAGAGGGAACAGGACAGGGAACCAAAACAGCAGGAATGTTTGAGCAGGCAGATAAAGGAAGTATCTTTCTTGACGAAATTGGCGAATTATCCTTGCCTATCCAAGAAAAATTACTTGATATTTTAAAGGAAAACAAAGTTACTCCTGTAGGAGCATCAGAACCTGTTTCTGTTGATGTTCGTGTGATTGCTGGCGCAAATATCAATCTAGAAAAAGCTGTCATGCATCATCAGTTCGATGAGAATCTCTACTATCAAATAAATAAATTACCAATATCCATTCCTTCATTAAAAGAAAGGGAAGCGGATATTCCCATGTTAATTGAGCATATTATCTACCAGTTGAATGAAGAATATGGGAAAAATGTTCAAAGAATATCCGATGACGCTTTAAAAAAATTGATGGAATACCATTGGCCCGGTAATGTCAGAGAAATGGCCAATGTCATCAGCCATTCCATGATATTTATCGGTAATATAGAGGAGCAGATTGAAGCGCATCATTTGCCAAAGCTGCAAACAAAAGAAATACCAGAAAAGCAGGATATCATACAGACAGACAAACCGTTAAAATTGCAGGATGCATTAGATCGGTATGAAGAGAAATATATACAGGAAGTCTATTTGCAATGTAATAAAAATAAGACAAAAACAGCTAAAGCTTTACAAATATCTGTCCGCAATCTATATTATAAGCTTGAAAAATATCAAATTGAATAAAATACGATGCTGTTTTTGCGCAACAGTATAAATGCATACAGCTACTGATGACAGATGTATCATGTATAATGATCCAGATGCATTTGTCATTTTTAATAAAAATAGCAGAAGAAGAAATCTTTATTTATTACAGGAGGGGTTAAAATGGAAATCTTTCATTACTTAGAAAAATACGATTATGAACAAGTGCTTTTCTGTCAGGATAAACAATCAGGGTTGAAAGCGATTATTGCAATCCATGATACAACTTTGGGCCCGGCACTGGGTGGAACCAGAATGTGGGAATATCAATCTGAAGAAGATGCTGTCGAGGATGCGCTGCGTCTGGCACGCGGTATGACCTATAAAAACGCAGCTGCCGGCCTCGATTTGGGGGGCGGAAAGACAGTGATTATCGGTAATCCCGAAAAGGATAAGAATCCGGACATGTTTCGTGCTTTCGGCCGTTATGTTCAAAGCTTAAACGGAAGATATATCACGGCTGAAGACGTTGGAACCAATGAAACAGATATGGATAATATTGCACTTGAAACAGAATATGTAACAGGATTATCTGCATATAGCGGTACAGCAGGGAACCCGTCGCCAATTACGGCACTCGGTATATTTCAGGGAATGAAGGCCACCGCAAAGGAAGCTTTTGGTTCGGAATCTTTAGAAGGAAAGACTGTTGCTGTTCAAGGAATTGGAAGTGTTGCCTACAGCTTATGTGAAATGTTACATGAAGATGGTGCAAGTTTAATTGTTACAGATATTAATAAAGAAGCAGTGAAACGCGCACAAGATAATTTTAATGCCAAAGCCGTCGACCCGGATGATGTTTATGAGGTGGATTGTGATATTTATGCTCCCTGTGCATTGGGAGCCACCATTAATGATAACACCATCCCTAAACTGAAGGCGAAAGTAGTAGCAGGGTCTGCGAATAATCAGTTACACCGCCGGGAACACGGTGACATTTTGCATGAAAAAGGCATTTTATATGCTCCTGACTATGTGATCAATGCCGGGGGAGTAATCAATGTTGCAGATGAATTAGTCGGCTACAATCGCGATCGCGCATTACAAAATGTACAGCGCATTTATAAAAATTTGGAGCAGGTCTTTGCGATCTCTAACCGGGATAATATTCCAACACATATTGCGGCTGATCGGCTTGCAGAAGAACGAATTCAGGCAAAATTAAAATCACGTAATCAATTTATTACAAATGAACGCAGTATATTAGATCGCAGACAATAATTTAAAGCAAGAGACAGGAATAGTGACATCATGGAGGTTATTTTGTGAATCAAAGAGCTCGTATATTAGTTATCTATCCTGACTTGTATTTCACCATAATCGGCGTATTTGAAGGAAATCATCTTTTATATCAGCAAAAAGTGACACATAATGAAGAAGAATTGCGTCGTTTTGAACAGCTGATAGATCAAGTGCCGTACAGGAAACAGGCGGTATTTGAACGGCTGGATGTAGATGGGATGAATACCTCCCATTTCGTCAGTGTGTGCGGAAGGGGCGGATTGTTGCGCCCGATTAGTGGTGGAACATATCGCGTGAATGATGCGATGCTGTATGACTTAAAGACGAATGCTTACGGCGAACATGTCTCGAATCTGGGTGCGATACTAGCTTATGAAATAGCGGGTAATTTAAATATCCGTGCTTACATTGTAGATCCGCCGGTAGTAGACGAGATGCAACGTATAGCAAAATATACCGGCGTTCCGGAAATACAGAGAACGAGCATCTTTCACTCTTTGAATCATCGGCATGCCGGCAGAATAGCAGCCAAAAAATTGGATGTAACCTATCATGCTTTAAATCTGATCTCCATCCACATTGCCAGAGGAATCACCATTGCATCCCATTATCGAGGTAAAATAATCGATGTGACAAATGGTGTGGAAGGAGAAGGCCCATTTACTGTGGACCGGTCGGGAAGTGTTCCATTAAAGGGCTTCCTGACCTACCTGTCTCATCACTATGCTCTGGATGAGGGTTTCTTATGGAGTCATGTACAGCAGGACGGCGGAATAAAAGCTTACTTGCATACGGAAGATCCAACCATTATCCGCTCCAGGTTACAGCAGGATGATCAGCAGACACAAGAGGTTATTGAAGCACAAGCATACCAGATTGCTAAAGAAATCGGGGCGATGAGCTCTGTGTTACACGGCGAAGTAGACGGAATTGTTTTTACCGGAAGGATTGATGAAAATGATTTTGTCATAGACGCGATTATTCCAAGAATAAATTGGATTGCCGATGTCATGGTTTTCCCTGGTAAAAATGATTTGGAAGCATTGAATGAAGGGGTTCTGGAAGTGTTAGACCATCCCGAAAAAGCGAAGATATATGTTGCAGAGGAGGCTGAGTAGATGGCAACAGAATATGATTTAGTCATTTTAGGCGGCGGAACAGGCGGATATGTTGCTGCTATCCGTGCAAGTCAATTAGATATGAAAGTAGCAATCGTAGAGAAAGCGGAATTAGGAGGAACCTGCTTACATAGAGGTTGTATTCCTTCCAAAGCATTACTGCGCAGTGCGGAAGTTTACCAGCAAACGATGAAAGCTGATAGTTTCGGAGTTGAAGTGAATCCGCCGACGCTAAATTTTGCAAAGGTGCAGCAGAGAAAAAATGGCATTATTGACCAATTACACAAAGGTGTCCAAGGTTTAATGAAAAAAGGAAAGATCGATGTCTATCAAGGTTTTGGCCGCATTTTAGGACCTAGTATCTTTTCTCCCATGCCCGGAACAGTTTCTGTTGAATATGAAAATGGAAATGAAAATGATATGTTACTTCCAAAAAACGTATTAATTGCAACCGGGTCGCAGCCGAATACGTTATCCGGCTTGGATTTTGACGGGGAATACGTTATCAGTTCAAATGAAGCTTTAGAAATGGAAGAACTTCCAAAATCTATTATCATTGTTGGCGGCGGAGTTATTGGAATCGAATGGGCATCTATGCTCAATGATTTTGGAGTAGACGTAACGGTATTAGAGTACCAGCAGCAAATCTTGCCGACAGAGGATAAAGAGATTGCGAAAGAAATGGAAAAACAGCTGAAAAAAAGAGGCGTAAACATTCTTACCGGAGCTAATGTTCAACCGGATACATTAGCAAAAGATAACGGTGTATCGATTGAAGCGATTGCCGGTGACAAGAAAGAACATTTTCAAGCGGACAGACTGCTTGTATCTGTTGGCCGAAAAGCGAACACCCAAAATATTGGGCTGGAAAATACAGATATTCAACGCTCCAATCATACCATTGATACGAATGATTTTTACCAAACCAAGGAATCACATATTTATGCTATCGGTGATGTTATTGGCGGGATGCAGCTCGCTCATGTGGCTTCGCATGAAGGAATTACTGCTGTAGAACATATGGCAGGTGAATATACACAGAAACTAGACTACCGGTCTATATCAAGCTGTATCTATGCAAGCCCGGAAGCAGCAAGTGTTGGTTTAACAGAAGAACAGGCAAAAGAAGAAGGGTTTGAACTCGTTATTGGGAAGTTTCCTTTTCAAGCGGTTGGGAAAGCGTTAGTGTACGGTGAAACGGATGGGTTTGTCAAAATCGTTACTGATAAAAATACACAGGATGTATTAGGAGTTCACATGATTGGCCCGCAGGTGACAGATATGATATCCGAAGCAGGTTTAGCCAAAGTGCTCGATGCAACTGCGTGGGAAATCAGTCAGACGATTCATCCGCATCCATCTTTATCAGAAGTCATCGGTGAAGCCGCGCTGGCAGTTGACGGCGTGCAAATCCATGGATAAATGAGCATCAAGTCATTATGTGAAATGGCTGAAGGAGGGAAAAATAATGGCACAAACATCTTGGGAAAATGTAAGTAACGAAATGGCTTTAGAAATGTTTGAAATGATGCTGTTAGCAAGAAAAATTGACGAAAGAATGTGGTTGTTAAACCGTTCTGGGAAGATACCTTTTGTCGTTTCCTGTCAAGGACAAGAAGCAGCGCAGGTTGGGGCGGCTTTTGCATTAAATCGTTCAACTGATTATGTAGCGCCTTATTACCGCGATCTGGGTCTCGTTTTAGGTTTTGGAATGACAGCAAAAGATTTAATGCTGTCTGCTTTTGCCAAAGCAGAGGATCCGAATTCAGGCGGACGTCAAATGCCGGGACATTTCGGACAAAAGAAAAATCGAATTTTAACCGGTTCTTCTCCCGTGACCACGCAGCTTCCTCATGCAGTTGGCGTAGCATTAGCGGCTAAAATGGATAAAAAAGATATTGCCTCCTTTGTAACATTAGGCGAAGGATCCTCCAACCAAGGTGATTTCCATGAAGGATTGAACTTTGCTGGTATTCATAACCTACCTGTTATTACCATGGTGGAAAATAATAAATATGCGATTTCTGTACCTTATGACCGTCAAGTTGCCAGCGAAACAGTTTCAGAAAGAGCATCCTCCTATGGCATGCCGGGTGTTACAGTAGATGGAAATGATCCGATTGCTGTTTACCTTGCCGTCCAAGAAGCAAGAGAAAGAGCGGTGCAAGGAGAGGGACCAACGCTGATTGAAGCTGTAACCTATCGTTTCACTGCTCATTCCAGTGATGATGATGATCGTGCTTATCGGGAGCAGGAAGAAGTGAAAGAAGCGAAAAAGAAAGATTCTATTATTACCTTTGCTGAAAAACTGAAAGAAAAGAACATCATGGATGATACAAAAGAAAAAGAAATTCATGATAACATTAATAAACTGGTTAATGAAGCAACAGAATATGCAGAAGAAGCCCCATATGCTGCTCCAGAAGATTCATTGAAGTATGTTTATGAGGAATTGGATAAAGGAGGGGAATAATATGCCAGTAATGTCTTATATACAAGCAATTACAACAGCTTTAAGAGAAGAAATGCAGATAGATGAAAATGTCTTTATTCTTGGGGAAGATGTAGGGAAAAAAGGCGGTGTGTTTAAAGCGACAGATGGATTATATGATATGTTCGGTGAAGAACGCGTATTAGATACTCCTCTGGCGGAATCTGCAATTGCGGGAGTTGCCATAGGAGCTGCCATGTATGGAAAGCGTCCCATTGCCGAAATGCAGTTTGCTGATTTTATTATGCCTGCGGTCAATCAAATTGTTTCGGAAGCGGCCAAAATACGCTATCGCTCTAATAACGATTGGGACTGCCCGATAACAATCCGCGCGCCTTATGGCGGAGGAATACATGGCGCTTTATATCATTCCCAGTCTGTTGAAGCATTATTTGCTAATCAGCCGGGATTAAAAATTGTTATGCCCTCTAATCCGTATGACGCGAAAGGATTATTAAAGGCATCTATCCGAGATAATGACCCTGTTTTATTTTTTGAACATAAACGTGCTTACCGCCTTTTAAAAGAAGAAGTTCCCGAAGACGATTATGTTTTGCCGATTGGTAAAGCAGACGTTAAAAGGGAGGGAGACGATATTACCGTTATTACGTATGGACTCTGTGTTCACTTTGCATTGCAAGCTGCGGAAAAACTGGCGGCGGACGGTATAGAAGCTCATGTTCTTGATTTGCGTACGGTGTATCCATTAGATCAAGAAGCGATTATCGAAGCGGCCAGTAAAACAGGCAAGGTTCTCCTGGTTACAGAGGATAATAAAGAAGGTAGCGTCATGAGTGAAGCAGCAGCAATTATTTCGGAAAACTGCTTATTTGATCTGGATGCACCGATTGAACGTCTTGCTGGACCAGACGTTCCGGCCATGCCTTATGCCCAATCCATGGAAAAATACTTTATGCTAAATCCGGATAAAGTGGAAAAAGCAATGCGTGACCTTGCAGAATATTAATTGGAGGTAGAAATATGACTGTGGAAAAAATGACAATGCCTCAGCTTGGTGAGAGTGTAACAGAAGGAACCATCAGTACTTGGCTCGTGTCTGTCGGTGATCAGGTCAATAAATACGATCCGATTGCAGAAGTAATGACGGATAAAGTAAATGCGGAAGTTCCTTCTTCTTATACAGGAAAGATAACAGAACTGGCAGCAGCTGAAGGGGAGACAATAGAAGTTGGCACCTTGATTTGTTATATTGAAACAGAAGAAAAGGTTGCGGAAGAGACAGAAACTAATTCAGATACAGAAACAAATACAACAGAACATACTGGCGATAAACAAGTGGAGAATACAGACAACGCAATGAAAAAAAGATACTCGCCAGCAGTATTGCGTCTGTCCCAGGAGCATGATATTGACTTAAATAAAATAGAAGGATCAGGCAGGGGCGGAAGAATTACCAGGAAAGATGTGGAGAAATACATTGAGAAGAACGATACACCTCAAGAGCAATCCGCACCGCTGCAAGAAAAGGAAACGGACACTGCTGCTGAGAAAGAAGAAACACCTTCTGCAGCAAAAAAAAGCGTTCAGCGTGAAACGGGAGATATCGAAATTCCTGTTAAAGGCGTTCGAAAAGCAATTGCTGATAATATGGCTCGTTCCACACAAGAAATCCCTCATGCTTGGATGCAGGTAGAGGTTGATGTGACGGACTTAATGAAATACCGTAACAGCGTCAAAGATTCCTTTAAAAATCAGGAAGGCTTTTCCTTAACGCCCTTTGCTTTCTTTGTAAAGGCTGTTGCCCAAGCGTTAAAGGAATTTCCTGAATTAAATAGCATGTGGGCTGGAGATAAAATTATCCAGAAAAAAGATATTCATTTATCTATTGCCGTGGCAAAGGATAATGAATTATTCGTTCCTGTTATCAAACATGCGGATGAAAAAACGGTTAAAGCAATTGCCCGCGATATTACAACGCTAGCGGCAAAAGCGCGTCAGGGGAAACTGTCTCAGGAAGATATGCAGGGCGGTACATTTACAGTCAACAATACGGGGTCGTTTGGTTCAGTCTCTTCGATGGGGGTTATTAATTCTCCTCAGGCTGCGATTTTACAAGTCGAATCCATTGTGAAACGGCCTGTTATTATCAATGATATGTTTGCAGCACGTGATATGGTGAATTTATCCCTTTCCTTAGACCACCGCATTTTAGACGGTCTGATATGCGGAAGATTTTTATCCCGTGTCAAAGAAATCTTGGAAGGGATGAACGCATCGTCCATTACCCTTTATTAAGTACATGCCAATAGATTGAATTTTTAACCATTAGCTGATAAGCTATATATATATTTTAAGTAAAAGGGTGAGATATAATGGATTTTGATTTATTTATGCAGGATGTCGTGAAAGTAGCACGTACAGATATAACAGAATCAGGTTATGAAGAAGCACGTACAGCAGAAGAAGTAGATGAAGCATTAGCACGTGAGGGTACAACACTAGTGATGGTTAATTCAACTTGCGGTTGTGCCGGCGGAGTGGCTCGTCCAGCAGCAGGAAATGCGATTCATTACGATAAGCGTCCAGATCATTTAGTAACAGTCTTTGCCGGACAGGATAAGGAAGCAACGGATCAGGCAAGAACTTATTTTGAAGGTTATGCGCCATCTTCTCCAAGTTTTGCGCTGCTGAAGGATGGAAAAATCCTCGGCATGTTAGAAAGAAATCAAATTGAAGGACACAGCGCGATGGACGTGTCTGTGAAGCTTCAAAACCTGTTTGATCAATATTGTGAAGAAGTTTAATAAATCATAGAGAAAGGCTGTCATCTGACAGCCTTCTTTGTCTTTATAAATATATATCAGGAGGTTCATGGTGAAAATAGGATATCGTACCCTGAAAACTGCTGTAGGTACACCAGTTGCTATCAGTTTGGCACAATGGGCTGGCCTTTCCAATTTTATTTCAGCAGGAATATTAACAATTCTTTGTATACAGCCATCAAGAAAGTCTTCTTTTTTGAGTGCTTGGCAACGGTTTATCGCATGTACAGCAGCCGTTGTTTTTTCGTGTATCATTTTTGAATTGCTTGGCTATCACAGCCTGTCTATATTTTTATTGCTCCTTTTATTTATTCCCGCAATGGTAAGGTTGAAAGCAACTCCGGGGATTGCATCCAGTTCGGTTGTCATGCTGAATTTATATGGATCCGGGAATATAACGCTTCCCTTAATTGGAGAGCAGTTTGTACTGATTACCATCGGACTGGGAGTAGGGCTGATGCTGAATGTTTATATGCCGAGCTTAGATAATAAATTAAAGAAACTGCAAATGCAATTAGAAATGAATTTCAGCCGTATGCTGTATGAATATTCCTTGTATATCCGGGATCAAAATGATAAATGGCAGGGAGAAGAGATTGCAGCTACAGAGGATATTCTGACAGAGGCAAAGCAATTAGTTATCCGGGATAAAAATAATCATTTATTACGCAATGAACATACCTATTATAATTATTTTAAAATGAGAGAAAGACAGTTCGAGCTTTTGAAGCAAATGCTGCCGCTTGTAACGCATTTACCCAAAACAGATTATATTGCCCTTGAGATTGCGGATTTCTTTGAGCGTTTATCTAAAGCTGTCCATCCGGGGAATACAGCCATTACTTTTTTAGAGCAGTTGAAAGCATTAAAAAGAGATTTTCATGCAGAGGATTTACCAGAAACAAGAGAAGCATTTGAAACAAGAGCACATTTATTTCAGTTATTACATGAAATTGAAGAATACCTGATCATTAAAAATAAATTCAAAAAAAGTGATGTGACTCCTTGGAAGAAAAGGAAAATCAAGAAGGAAAAGTAACATAAATGTTCTTGTTACATATACATCAAAAGGCTGTGCAGAAAAGAAGAAAACTCTTCTGCACAGCCTTTATATTGTTAAACAAAAGCTGCCAGTCCAGCTGTAATTGCTGAAATAACCATCAAAGCGACCATAAAATACACAATAATCTTGGTACGGAGTGCGCGTTTGGAACGTTTCTTTTGAACGGATTGCTTGCCTGCCATGACATATCCTCCTTCATCATCCGATATAGTCTACCGTTATTTTAACGTGAAATCTTTTAGCAGACAAGTTAATCGTGTTTTTTTACTGAATTTAATGTATAGAACTTAAAAACAAGCTATTTAAATCATTCTACTGTAAAAAAACGAAAAATTGTAGTAGCCTATACATTAGGAGGTTACGCAAATGAGTGTGAAAGAAGAAAGATTAGTGAATGAATTTATAGAACTGGTTCAAACCGATTCTGAAACAGGTTTTGAAACAGAAATAGCAAACGTTTTAACTAAAAAATTCGAGGCTTTAGGTGTTCAGGTAGAAGAAGATAATGCCAAAGAACAGATTGGCCATGGAGCAGGGAATTTAATTTGTACACTGCCGGCCACAAAAGAAGATGCGGATGCCATTTATTTTACTTCGCATATGGATACCGTCGTTCCCGGAAAGGGTATAAAGCCAATAATAAAAGATGGTTTGATTTCCTCAGAAGGAGATACGATTCTCGGTTCAGACGATAAAGCGGGCTTAGCTGCCATGTTTGAACTGATAAAAGTACTTCAGGAAAATAATATTCCCCACGGACAGATTCAATTTATTATTACTGTTGGTGAAGAATCTGGTTTGGTAGGGGCGAAAGCATTGGACGCTTCCAAATTGGATGCCCAATACGGTTATGCATTAGACAGTAATGGGAACGTTGGTGATATTGTTGTAGCTGCACCGACCCAGGCAAAAATTCACGCAACCATTACTGGTAAAACAGCGCATGCCGGATTGGAGCCTGAAAAAGGTGTTTCTGCGATTACCATTGCGTCTAAAGCTATTTCTAAAATGCCGTTAGGACGTATCGATAAAGAAACAACCGCAAATATCGGACGTTTTGAAGGCGGCAAGCAGACAAATATTGTAGTGGATCACGTAGAAATTTTAGCAGAAGCGCGCTCTCTATCCGAAGAAAAAATGGAAGAACAAGCTGGTAAAATGAAGGCAGCTTTTGAAGAGGCTGCTGAGGAGTTTGGCGGTTCTGCAGATGTCAAGATAACGGTTGCTTATCCCGGTTACCATTTTAAAGAAGGGGACCAAGTGGTCGAAGTGGCCCGAGAAGCCGCAAAAGCTATCGGCAGAGAAAGTGCGTTAGAACAGAGCGGCGGCGGCAGTGATGCTAATGTGATAGCAGGATATGGTATTCCGACGGTCAACTTAGCTGTCGGCTATGAAGGAATTCATACAACCGATGAACGTATTAAAGTAGAAGACCTTGTGAAAGTAACAGAATTTGTAGTAGAGATTGTTAAAATAGCAGCAAAATAAGAGGAAGCTTCCATACTTGGAACGGATTCTGTGAAATAAGGAGAACGCATTCCATAGTGGGATGTGTTCTTCTCATGAAAAGGGGTGTCTTTTTATGACGCAAGCAGCCAATTCTAAAAGACGTATTATTTTTCATATTGATATGAACTGTTTTTATGCTTCCGTAGAAATGGCTCATAATCCAGATTTAAAAGGAAAGCCAATTGCTATCGCTGGAAATCCGGAAGAACGAAAAGGCATTATTGTTACAAGCAGTTATGAAGCCAGAGCAAAAGGCGTGAAAACAACCATGCCGGTTTGGCAGGCAAAAAAATTATGTCCCAATCTATTATTGATGCGTCCTAATTTTGACAGGTACAGGGAAGCATCCCGGGCTATCTTTAAAATGCTTTCAGAGATCACACCGCTTGTGCAGCCTGTTTCGATTGATGAAGGTTATTTAGACATTACAGATACAGAAGGGCTGGGAACGCCCGTTGATATAGCCGAATACTTGCAACAAAGAATATTAAAAGAACTGGATATTCCATGCAGTCTCGGTATTGCACCAAATAAATTTTTGGCAAAGATGGCATCCGATATGAAAAAGCCCCTAGGAATAACGATTCTGCGCAAGCGCGAACTATCTAACATGTTATGGCCGCTTCCAATTGAAGAAATGCATGGAATTGGCGAGAAAACAGCAGAAAAATTGAGGAAAGTATCGATTCAAACAATTGGTGATTTAGCTTTACATGATGTGTATCAGTTAAAACAGTTATTGGGCGTCAATGGAGAGAGAATGAAGAATCTTGCCAACGGGATAGATTATCAGCTGGTTGATCCGGAAGCAGTGCATGACTTTAAAAGTATTGGAAGTTCCCAAACGTTAGCTCATGACTCTGCCGATTGGGATGAGTTGTATCAGCTGTTGGAAGACCTCGTTAATAACGTCGCAAGAAGGGTCAAGCGAAAGAACGCTACCGGAAAAAATGTCCAATTAATGATTCGTTTTCATAATCACCAAACTATTACCCGCAGCAAAACATTACAAGGGTATATCGATGAAAAAGAAGATATTCTTTTTGTGGCAAAAGAGTTGTTAAAAACACACTGGAATGAAGATCCTGTACGGCTGTTGGGTGTCTCTTTACAACACCTGGAGGAGAAGAGTCAAGTTGGAGAGCAGCTTGATTTATTTACTTATCGTGACAATGCAAAAAAGGAAAAGCTGTACGAAACGATGGAAGCATTAACAGATAAATATGGGAAAGATATCTTTTTACCTTTAAACGGGGAAGATAAGAAAGATGATGAACAACAGCCGCGGACAAGTTTTCAAAAAGATTTCTTAGACGACTATAAAAAGCCTTGATTTACTGTCTGATAAAACAGCGTAAAATCAAGGCTTTTGTTCTTTGGTGAAACGCTCGTGCTTTAAGATAAAAATTTCTTTAAAATATTTGAGGTAACCGTACCGCCGGAATAACGGAAAGGTATATCAAATTTGGTTGTCTGTTTTAAGATGCTTTTCTGATGGGAAAAGGTATCGAATCCGGCTTTCCCATGATAGCTTCCCATCCCGCTCTGTCCGACACCGCCAAACGGCAAATACGGATTGGCTAAATGGAAGAAAGTATCATTGATGGAACCGCCGCCGAAAGACACATATTCCATTACTTGTGATTGCATTCTCGGATTTTCTCCAAAGTAATACAAAGCCAGCGGTTTTTCCCTTGATTTAATCAGTGAAAGGGCATCTTCTATATTTTCAAAGTGTAAGACCGGTAAAATCGGACCAAATATCTCTTCTTGCATAATAGGATCTTCCCAATCTATTTTATCAAGAATGGTAGGTTCAATAATTAATTCTTCTTCGTTATATTCCCCGCCGTGCACAATGTGATCCTCATTTAAAAATGCAGTCAAACGCTTAAAGTGCTCATAATTAATAATTCTTGCGTAGTTTTCCCCCTGAAGAAGATTCTTGCTGAATAATGATTTAATTTGTTTTTTCATTGCTTTCAGGAGCTTAAATTTCACAGATTCCTGAACTAATAAATAGTCTGGAGCAACGCAGGTCTGACCAGCATTTGTATATTTTCCCCAAACAATCCGTTTAGCTGCCATCTGGATATTTGCATCTTCATCAACAATTGCCGGACTTTTCCCGCCCAATTCCAAGGTGACCGGTGTTAAATGTTCGCTTGCGGCACGCATGACGATTTTTCCGACAGCACTTCCTCCTGTATAGAAAATATGGTCAAAGCGTTGTTTTAACAGTTCAGTTGTTTCCTCAACAGCTCCCTGAACAACGGTGAAATAAGACGAATCAAAGTTTTCTTCTACCACCCTGGCCAGAAAATCGGATGTGTGCGGCGCATGTTCAGAAGGCTTCAGAACCACTGCATTTCCAGCTGCAATCGCTCCGATAATCGGTACCAGAGATAACTGGAGCGGGTAATTCCAAGGAGCCATAACTAAAACAACTCCCAGCGGTTCTTTTATAATATAGCTTTTCGATCCTTTATGCGTTAATGGAGAAGCTACTTTTTCCGGCTGCATCCAATACCGGAGATTTTTGATGGCAACTTCCAGTTCATTTTGAATAATGCCGATCTCCGTAAGAATAACCTCGTGATCCGGTTTATTTAAATCTTTTTTTAAGACATCATGTATCTCTTTTTCATTATCTTTTAATATTTTTTTCATTTTTTCTAACTGTTGTTTACGAAAAGTATAATCAACCGTGTTTCCCTGCTCAACATATTTTCGCTGATCATCAACGATTTGTTGATAGTTTTCTTGTAAGGTCATCAAATCTGTCTCTCCCTTTCTCACTTCAAGAGGATGCGTAAGCTCATGCTGCACACATACTATAATTGAAACACACTTAAGTCCTTGGCGACAAATGTATTTGAAAATACTTGTTTTGCCTCTTCCAGAAATTGATCCATTTCCTGTAATCGATACCTGGAAGATATATGTGTCAAAATGAGTTGTTTACAATTTGCGTCAAGTGCTAATTGTGCAGCTTGTGTATTTGTTGAATGAAAATAATCTGCTGCAAGTGTTTCTTTATCTGCAGCAAAGGTTGCTTCATGTATAAACAAATCGCTATTGTTAACAAACTCTTTATGTGCTGCCTGATATTTGGTATCACCAAGAATGGAAATGGTTCTTCCTTTCTTAGGGTGACCGATAAAATCATGTCGGTCAATGATGGTACCGTCTTCCAGCGTGACGGAAGGGTTGTCTTTTATTTCTCCATAAATTGGACCGGGTCGTATTCCGTTTGATTTTAATTTTTCAACAAGCAGTTCCCCCGGCTTATCTTTTTCAACAATACGAAAACCATAGCTTGGAACGCCATGTGCCAATTTTTTGGTATATACTTTTATCGCTTCCGTCTCCAGTAATAAACCTTCTTTGATTTCAATAATGGTCAAAGGATAGGTTAAACGGGTATAGCTTAATTTCAAAGCACTCTGAATAAATTCCCTGATTCCTTCAGGTCCATAAATAGTTAAGGGTCTATCTGTCCCTGCCTGGAAAGAACGGCTGCTGAGAAAGCCCGGTAACCCATAAATATGGTCTCCGTGCATATGGGTGATAAAAAGTTTATTTATTTTTCCAGGTTTAATGGTTGTATGAAGAAGCTGGTGCTGCGTTGCTTCTCCGCAATCAAACAGCCAGACCTCATTTAATTCCTGCAGCATACTGAGCGCAATTGCTGTGACGTTCCTTTCTTTAGAAGGAAGACCGGCTCCGGTGCCTAAGAAAGTAATTTCCATGTTTTAATCTCACCTTCATATAGGATGTTCAAAAAGTCATTCATGCTTTTGAACACACATTAATATCTATTTATATTTTAAAATTTTACCCAAATATACAGCATTCATCAATGTATAACTTCGAAAATGTGCATGTTTCCTCTTTATCAGACAAGAAAACGCCGGTAAATATCTTTACGTATTACAAATGCCTGATCAGGTACATTGGTAAAAATGCTGTCCACATTATAGGAAAAGCAGCGATGTAACAAACGGGATGAATTCACCGTATAAACACGGACAGGAATGCCATTTTTCTTCGCTTCTTTTACAAGCCGTTGGCGTAATAATGTGTGCTTAATATGAATAGCAGTTGCACCGATAGACAAAGCGTATGACAATAAATCTCTTCGCTGCCGGCTGGTTAACCAGCCAATATGCGCAATTTCCTGAAATCCAGCAAGACAAGAAACGCTGGCATCTGAAAAAGTTGAGAAATAAGTCTTATCCAACAATTGATGCTGCGCAATAAGGTTATATGTAATTTTTTCTAAGTTCTTATGAGCCATCTTATTATTTTTTAATTCCAAATGCAGGGTAAGTGGTTTATCTTTTACCCAGACCAGAAATTCTTCAAGTGTTACGATGCTTGTCCCTGCAAATTTCTCATGAAATGACTTTCCCATATCTAATTGTTTTAACTCGAGCAATGTATACTGATTGATCCATCCATTTATTCCAAAAATACGCTTTAAACTTTCATCATGAAATAGGACAGGGATATTATCTTTTGTCAGCTGTACATCTGTTTCAATACCATCCGCTTTCATTTCATGGGCGAGTTCAAATGCCGGAATACTGTTCTCAGGTGCATAATGGCTTGCTCCTCGGTGTGCTATAATGGACGTCATCCTGTCACCCCCAAATCTTATTGTGTTGGATTTCGGTTCGTAAGTCAATGTTTAAACTAGTGTACGGTATGAATGTTTCGTTGTACAATATAAACATACAATCTATTCATTTAAATCATTATATGAAGTAAGGGTCGATAAATATGAGAATAAGAAGAAATCGTTCTGTTGATGACAAAAAAATCATTGTAACTGGTGCATCCAAAGGAATTGGAAGAGAAATCGCCAAGGAAATTGCTGCCCAAGGCGGTATACCTATTCTGGTTGCCAGGTCGCAAGCGTTACTGGAAGAATTGGCTGAAGAAATAGAGGCAGACAATGGTATTAGCAAAGTATATCCCATCGATGCATTTTCCAAGGAAGCGATAGAAGAACAAATCGTTCAAATGATGGAAAATGAAGAACGTATCCACGGATTAATAAATAATGCAGGCTTTGGTATATTTGATGCAGTAGAAGATTTAAATATAGAAGACGTAGAAGAGATGTTCCAAGTGAATGTGTTAGCAGGAATGCAATATGCACAAGGGTTTTTACCGCATTTCTTACAGTTTAAAGGGAAGTCGCATATCATCAATATTGTTTCACAATCTGCAAAATTACCAACGCCAAAAACAGCAGGATATGCCGCTTCTAAACAGGCTATGCTGGGATTCACTGATATACTCAGACAAGAAACAAGGGAAAGCAGTCTGACGGTTACTTCTGTGAACCTGGGGCCTGTAAAAACAACTTTTTTTGAAGCAGCTGATAAAAATGGCAAATATCAGCAAAACGTAGAAAAATATATGCTTCAACCCGAAAAGGTTGCGTCCAAAATCGTCCGCTCTTTATTTACAAATAAGAGAGAAATTAATATGCCGTGGTGGATGGAGGCAGGCAGTATCTTTTACCGTCTGTTTCCTGGTTTGATGGAGAGAATATTGAAATCTCAATTTGATAAAAAGTAATAGATTTTATGTTATGTAATGAAAGCAGGTCTGCTTTACAAAAATGTATCATTTCAAACAGACCTGCTCCATCAGTTGTTGCAGCGAATCCTGTATTTTAACGGTGCTGCTGATATTGCGATGCTTTTGTCAGCTGCTGCAGGATCGGATAAGCTGCATCGGTAATTTCATTGATCGTTTGATGAACAGCCATATTCTGTTCCAATTGTTCTAAGGAACTGGCTCCAAATACAGTCGAAGTGATAGCTGGATGATTGGCAACATAATACATTGCCAACTGTTGAAGTGTGTTTTCAGGCAATGCCTGTTCGAGTTCATAGTAAAGTGATTTCAGTTCACTGTAAGTGTAATCGAGATACCCCTCGGTTCCTTTTTTATCAAGAACTTGTGCGGCTTTGTTACTTAGCAGTCCTTTTGCCAGCGGTCCGCGGGCAACAACACTGATTTGATTTTCTTCCGCAAGCGGTAGAAGACTCTCTTCCGGACGTCTGTCCAGCAGGCTGTATTGTGTCATTAATACATCAATTGAAGAACGTTGTGCAAATTCCCGAAAGACATTAGGGCGAATGGACGAAATACCATATGCACGAATCAGACCATCTTTTTTCAGTTCTTCAAAAGCCTCAATGGTTTCATCAATTGGGTCTTCTAATGTACCGCCATGAAGCATACACACATCAAGATAGTCTGTATTTAGCCTCCGCAGACTGGCGCGTGTTGCTTCATGAATATATTTTTTGGAAGGATCCCAGAACCAGCCTTCATCTGGATTTTTTTCATTAAAATGATTTCCCACCTTTGTGGTCACAACAACGTCTGATCTGCGTTGTTTTATAGCTTCTCCCACAATCTTTTCATTTTCTCCAAAGTTATAAAGGTCTGCTGTATCCAGATGGTTGATCCCTTTATCCAATGCATAATCAACCATTTTTCTTCCCTGTTGCACATCCGTTCCCAGGGACATACAGCCAAGGGTTAAATCAGAAATTTCAATATCGCTTCTTCCAAGCTGGCGTTTTTTCATGTTAATCCTCCTTATGAACTCCATATGCATATATTGTAGAGGGTGATAGAACAGAATACAATCAATATACTTTTTTTAACACATATACCCGTAACCATATAATTAAAAACTAAACTTTTGCACCTGAGAATAAACATATCCACCTTGCTGTTCCGGAATGAACATAATCTCTATTATCATGCTTGTTTTTTATTCGATTATCCTTCTATTTTTGAACAGGGTATGGTGTATAGCTACTGCTCCGGCCAAGCCCTCCGCTTTCCGACGAAGCGGCAGCCTTACACCTTACTTTCTAATCCTAGTTGACAGCTCTATGGAAGAAATGCTCTACCTTTGTTCCTATGGAAAGGAAATACTTTTTAAACACGTAAATTGAGTTAAAAACAACAGAAAATAGTTTCTGAAATAGAATAGAAAACGAATCAGAAGAAAAAAAGGTATAGACTTGTTACAATAGAGTCCGGCTAATTAAAATAAAGCAGAAGAACAGATTAATCGAAAAAGGTGGAATGAAAAACATGGATCGTTTTGAAGAAAAAACAGTGACATCCAAAAAAATATTTGAAGGAAACATAATCGATGTTCAACTTGATGAGGTAATGCTTTCAAATGGAGAAACAGCTCAAAGAGAACTGGTAAATCATCCTGGGGCAGTAGCAGTACTTCCGATCACCCCTGATAACAAAATAGTACTGGTGGAACAATACCGCAAACCACTAGAAAGAACATTAATAGAAATTCCGGCAGGGAAATTAGAAAAGAACGAGAACCCTTTAACAGCCGCAGTCCGTGAACTGGAAGAAGAAACGGGTTATACCACAACCAATCTGTCCCAGGTAACGTCATTTTATACTTCTCCCGGGTTTGCAAACGAACTGGTGTATATCTATGTCACGAATGACTTAATTCGAATGGAAAACCCGCCTGCCGGAGATGACGATGAATTTGTTGAAGTAATGGAAGTAACACTCGATGAAGCAAAAGACCTTGTCGAAGAAGGACGTATTCAAGATGCAAAAACAAACTATGCTATACTTTATTTACATGCTTTAAATAAGTAAATAGAAAAGAGGCAGATGATCACCAGCCGGTATGTTATATGCTCTATTAAAAGATAAAAATTAATAGGTATGTTTGGGAGAAGATTCTCATAGTTTGAAGTATAGGAACTTATACGAGGAGGATCGATATGAACCATACATCTCATCACTTATTGATAGGGCATATAAAACGACATACAACAGTTTATTTATTTACAAGCCTTCTTTTTCTGACAGGCATTGTGTTTGGTGCTATCTTGGTAAATAGTATGGATTTTGTGCAGAAACAGAATCTATTCTTTTATTTAGAACGATTTTTTACACAACAAATAAATGACGGAGAAGTGATTGGACGGAAGGATATATTTATTCAAAGTCTCCTCTATCATATCAAGTATCTTTCCGTCATGATTTTGCTGGCATTAAGTATGATTGGACTTCCTGTTATCTGGGTTATGGTATTCATGAAAGGACTCGTTGTCGGCTTTTCAGTCGGTTTTATGGTAAGTCAGCTGGGAGGACAAGGGCTGCTTTTATCTGCTATTTCCATCGCTCCGCAAAATTTATTGATTATCCCGATATATATTGTTGCAGGTAGTGTCGCTATGGTATTTTCAATTGGTTTATGGCAGAAGTTATTATTAAAGCATCATCATCAAGAAGTATTACCTCCTTTTATCAGGCTGCTTATTATTTTCATCATTTTAATTGCAGCTGCAGCACTTGCGGCATTGATGGAGGCTTATTTATCAAATACATTGCTGTTAGAATGGATAGAAAGATTTAATGGATAAATCGTTTGTTCAACTTGTTATCCCGCTTTACATCATTTGCTTATCACTTGATAAAAGGAGCTCTCTATTATATAATAACTTTTATTAATTTATAATTATTATTATTAACAATTGAGAATTCCTTTGACACATGGAAGATAGATGCATATAATAAAGATGTAAAATGAGGGAGGCGACTATCCATGGAACACCGGATTGAAAAAATAAAAAAACAGCTACATTCGCATAGCTACAAATTAACTCCCCAAAGGGAAGCTACGGTTCGAGTGCTTCTGGAAAGAGAAGATGATCATTTAAGCGCAGAAGATGTGTATCTTCTTGTAAAGGAAAAATCACCGGAAATTGGACTGGCAACCGTTTATCGTACATTAGAATTATTATCTGAATTGAAAATAGTAGACAAAATTAATTTTGGCGACGGTGTATCAAGATATGACTTGCGCAAAGAAGGGGCAAAGCATTTCCATCACCATTTAGTTTGTATTGAATGTGGTTCTGTAGAAGAAATTGAGAATGATCTGCTGGGTGAAGTAGAACAGATTGTTGAGAATGATTGGGGCTTCGAAGTGAAGGACCATCGCTTAACCTTTCATGGAGTTTGTCGCCAATGTCAGGAATCTGCCGTAGAAGAAGATGTTCAAAAAGCAACATAGAACATATATATTGTAATTTGAGTAAAACCTTTTTCCAGGAGAGAAAGGTTTTATTTATTGGCTACATACATATTCATGAGACGGGAAGGACACAAGGCCTTCCCGCTGCATTGTTCTTGTCTTATAAAACCTGTTTAAGAAGTATATCGCTTCAAAATACGATCTACACTTCCTCCATAAGCTTCTCCAAACATATTTAAATGGACAAGTAAATAGAACAGCTGATAAACAGGCTTGACTTCTTCATAATAATCTTCTAATGGAAATACATTCTGATATTGAGAATAGAATGTATTTGAGAATCCGCCAAACACTTCTGTAAAGGCCAATTCAAATAAGTGGTCACCATAAAGCACGGAAGGGTCAATCAGATACGGTTTTCCTGCTTGTCCTGCAATCCAATTCCCTCCCCATAAATCACCATGCAGCAGTGACACTTGCGGTTGACGCGGTAGATACTTATCCAAATTATCCATTAAATCCTGTAATTTCATCCGTCTGTTTTGATTCATTCGATTGAATTGCATTGCTAAATCAAATTGCCGCTGCAGACGGCATTCTCGGAAATAATCGACCCAACTGTTGTACCATCCGTTTGGCTGATGCAATTTTCCAACGTACGTTGATTGGTCCAGTCCATATTGATTGAATCCGCCATCTGCATGCATGGCAGCCAGCTGTTCGCCTAATTGGCGATCTGTCGTTGCTGTTTTTTCTCCTTGCACCCATTCCATGATCAGCATCATTTCCTGGTCTTCAGAAGATTGATCAAAGTGATAAACTTCCGGTACAGCAATTGTTTGTGTCGAACGGATTCTCTCTAACCCGTTCACTTCTACTTGAAAAAATCCGTTTTCCGCTTGCTGATTTGCTTTTATAAAGTATGCTTGCTTCTCCGTCTTTACATAGTAAGCCCGATTAATATCACCGCCGGAAACAGGTGTTTTTGTTTGAATCGAAGTGTTATCACCAATTTGTTTTAATTTTTCTTCTATCATTTGTATAACCTCCTTTTCCGTTACCTTTCGTCTGTCATTATACAGAATGATACAAACGCATTAAAGTGTTTACGGTTCCCGGGATATCACAAACTTTCCCTTTATCTCTGATTCCAGCCATTGTATAATATTAACAGGGAAAAGTATTTATTTTTTAGTATCTGCATCTTTTTCTGGTATTTTTGAAATTGTTTTATGCATATTCTAACTGTAAAAGTGTTTGTGTATGATATAACTACAGCACGGGGAGGTTAGAATATGGGGAAGCTAGTGAAGGAAACATGTAAAATATTTATCTGGTTTATGATTGGTGCATGTGTTTTTACAGTATGTCTGCACTTTATTTATAAAGAATTTCAGGAAATACACCGTTATGATTTACCAGAGGGGCCGGCAATTAAAGTAGTAGATGAGGGAATGCCTTGGCTCCCATTCAATTTGCTGAAAGGAGAATAATAGTTATGTTGAAATATGCATTAGAAGATTTTTTCCATTTTCTTCGGGTGGAAAGAGGGTTATCCGATAATACACTTAACTCTTATCAAAGAGATCTAACTGCTTACGAACAGCATTTAACCAAACTTGGATATAATGAATGGAATGATATTACCCGAAATGAAATCATGCGCTTTTTGTATGAGCTGAAAGACAACGGTAAATCAACTGCAACGATGTCCAGGCATATTTCTTCTATCAGGTCCTTTCATCAATTTTTAATACGGGAGCGAATTGCTGAGACGGATCCCAGTCTGCACATTGAAACCCCTAAAAAAGAGCGCAAACTTCCGGACACGCTTTCTCAGGAAGAAGTGGACAAACTATTAAATATTCCTGCGACAACATCGCTTTCCCTGCGGAATAAAGCCATGCTGGAATTATTATATGCTACTGGATTACGTGTTTCGGAGATGATCACCTTAAAATTGGAAGATTTACACTTAACGATGGGTTTTGTGCAATGTATGGGCAAAGGATCAAAAGAAAGAATTGTCCCTTTGGGCGATACAGCAAACCATGTATTAGATAAATATATTGAGACAGCGAGAAAAGAACTGGTGAAGAAAAATAAACAAGAAACTACCTTGTTTTTAAATCAGCATGGACGCCCTTTAAGCAGACAAGGGTTCTGGAAAATCTTAAAAGGGTTGACGATGGAAGCAGGTATTCATAAAACGATTACGCCCCATACATTAAGGCATTCCTTTGCCACCCATTTATTAGAAAATGGTGCGGATTTGCGGATTGTACAGGAAATGCTGGGACATGCAGATATATCAACCACGCAAATTTATACGCACGTGACAAAAGCAAGGTTGAAAGATATTTATCAATCCTATCACCCGAGAGCATAAGCGCCAGGATAAACAGTTCTTTCTTATCCTGGAAAGCTTATCTTACGAAAAATGTTCTTTCTGCTTGTGTGGTCAGACATCTAACATCTATAATGGATGTCATATGGAGCGATTATATCGGGAATATAGTACATAGGAGGTTATTAGAAATGAAACCATTTAAACGCGTATTTTTAATTGTTATGGATTCTGTCGGGATTGGAGAAGCTCCCGACGCTGCGAAGTTTAATGATTTGGGAGCGGATACATTAGGGCATATCGCAGAAAAGATGGACGGGCTGCATATGCCGACCATGGGAAGTTTAGGTTTGAGCAATATTCGTGAAATTAAAGGAATTGCTCCTGCAGACAAACCAAAAGCGCACTACACCAAAATGCAGGAAGCTTCTAATGGGAAAGACACGATGACAGGACATTGGGAGATTATGGGTCTCCGTATTGAACAGCCTTTCCGGACTTTCCCGGAAGGATTTCCAGATGAACTTATTCAAGCTTTGGAAGAAAAGACCGGGAGAAAAGTAATTGGCAATAAACCTGCTTCCGGGACAGAAATATTAGTTGAACTTGGAAATGAGCATATCGAGACAGGCAGCCTGATTGTTTATACATCTGCGGATTCTGTCTTACAGATTGCTGCTCATGAAGATGTGGTTCCAATTGATGAATTATACAAGATTTGTGAAATTGCCAGAGAATTGACATTGGATGAAAAATACATGGTAGGACGTGTCATTGCGCGTCCGTTTGTTGGAGAGCCGGGGGCTTTTGAACGTACATCCAACCGCCATGATTATGCTTTAAAACCTTTTGGCCGCACCGTCATGAATGAATTAAAAGATGCCGGAATTGATGTGATTGCACTTGGCAAAATAGATGATATTTACGATGGAGAAGGGGTCACAGAAGCTATCCGTACGCAGGACAATGACGACGGTATGGTAAAATTAAACGATGCATTGAAGCAGGATTTTACCGGTTTATCCTTCCTTAACTTGGTTGATTTTGATGCGAAGTATGGACACCGCAGAGACCCAATTGGCTACGGAAAAGCTCTGGAAACATATGATAAACAGCTTCCGGAAATACTGAATCAATTACAAGATGATGATTTATTGATTATAACCGCCGATCATGGGAATGACCCGATTCATCATGGAACCGATCATACCCGCGAATACGTACCGCTGCTTGTGTATCACACAAACATTGCAGAAGGAAAAGAGCTGCCGCAGCGGACAACTTTTGCTGATATCGGCGCAACCATCGCTGATAATTTTCAGATTACATTACCGGAGCATGGCACCAGCTTTTTAGACGTTATTAAATAATAAGAGGAGGCTTCATATGAATACAGTTGAGATTATCAATAAGAAAAAATATGGGGAAGTATTATCTTATGAGGAAATCGGATATATTGTTAATGGTTATGTCAACGATACGATTCCTGATTATCAAGTCGCAAGCTGGCTGATGGCTGTTTATTTTCAAGGCCTAAACAGCGATGAAACCTCTGCTCTCACCGATTTGATGGTGAAGTCCGGGGAAACCATCGATTTATCCTTTTTAGATACAACGGTTGTAGACAAACATTCTACCGGCGGAGTAGGGGATAAGGTCAGCCTGGTTGTTGCGCCAATTATTGCATCCCTGGATATTCCTTTTGCCAAAATGAGCGGACGCGGTCTGGGACATACCGGCGGAACAGTGGATAAGCTGGAATCCATTCAAGGATTTCATACAGAATTGCCACTAGATAAGTTTAAAGAGCAGGTCAAGGATTTAGGCATCTCATTAGTCGGCCAGTCAGGGAATTTAGTGCCGGCAGATAAAAAAATCTATGCATTACGAGATGTAACAGGTACAGTAGATTCGACGCCATTGATAGCGAGCTCCATTATGAGTAAGAAAATTGCTTCTGGCGCTGACGCGATTGTGCTGGATATTAAAGTCGGCAACGGGGCGTTTATGAAAACAGAAGAAGAAGCAAAAGAACTTGCAGAAACAATGGTTGCTATCGGGAAGAAATTAAATCGGGAAACAGTAGCGGTTTTAACCAATATGGATCAACCTCTTGGAGCAGAAGTCGGTAACGGAAATGAAGTCTTAGAAGCAGTCAAATTACTGCGCGATCAGGAATATAACCAGGATTTATATGATATCTCCGTTGAAATCGCAGCACAAATGGTTTTCTTAGCAGGAAAAGCAACAACAGAAGAACAGGCTAGAAAACTCGTTAAAGAAGTCATCGAAAATGGCGAGGCCTATGAAAAATTTGTTACCTTTATTGAAGCACAGGATGGAGATATGTCAAGTATCCATGAAATAAAAGCAAAGCATACCATGGAGGTTAAGGCAGACAAAGCTGGATATGTTGCCTCTGTTGAAACACAGCAAATGGGAGAAGCTGCTATGCTGCTTGGCGCCGGACGGAAAACAAAAGATGATCAAATTGATCACCAGGCAGGGATCAGTTTTCATGTCAAATTAGGGAACAAGGTCCAGGCAGGTGATACATTGGCAACGATTCACACCAATATAGAAGACAATAACGCGGTGATACAGAAAATAAAGGATGCTTTTACATTTTCGGACAATCCTGTGGAAGTAAAACCTAGTATTATTGGAATTATTCAATGATAAATAGAATTTCACCATAAAAAGAGCTTTAGAACACAACAAAGGGTTCTAAAGCTCTTTTTTTATCTTTAAAATGGGTTGGTTGCCCACTGAGCGGATTGTTTAATAAAGATACGTTGATTCAATTTTAATTGCGCTGCGATGTATTCTGCAATATCTTCCGGTTGCATGTATTTTTCTTCATTTTGTTCCTCTAATTCATCTCCAAACACCAACTCCGTAGCAACCAAGCTCGGATTCATCGTAAATACCCGGATATTATCTGTGCGAACTTCCTGCATCAAAGCTTCTGACAAACCTTGAACAGCAAATTTAGAGGCGCTGTAAGCAGTAGATCCTGCTGTTGCTTTTAACCCGTTGCTGGAAGAAATATTGAAGATATCTCCTTTTTGCTTACCGGACAAATGCGGCAAGACTTCTTTTAACATATGATACGTTCCAAAAACGTTCACTTCAAAAATATGCTTCCAGGTTTCCTCATCCATCTCCTGGAAATTGCCGTATTCACTGATGCCTGCATTATTAATTAAAATATCTGCCTTGCCTAATTGCTGTTCCAACGTTTGAACGGCCGTTTTTACCTCTTCCTGCTTGGAAATATCTGCACTGCATGTAACCACATTGACATCGTAACCTGCTAACGCTTCTTTTATTTTTGCAAGTTTATCCGGATTTCTGGCAATAATTCCAATATGGATACCTTCTTTTGCAAATTGACGCGCAGTTGCTTTGCCAATTCCGCTGCTACCTCCTGTGATATAAGCAATTTTACCTCGTATGTCTTGTCCCATTTTCTATCACCTTCCTAGTCGCTATTTAATTTTATTATAGAGGAGAACGTTTGAAACAACAAAAAGGATGCTTTTATGGATGAAAAATAGTATGAAATCAATCGCAAATGGAAACCCTAAAAGTATGATTGTAATTTGGAGGGAAGCAGTATGAAGCGACGAAGCTTATTAATAATTGGATTACTGATTGTTTCAATTTTTTTTAACTACAGCACTGTTTTAGCAAATGAGGAGAATTCTAAGAATCAAGACTTAGCAGGGGATGCATTATCTGGTGTATTAATTGAACAGAATACAGGAAAGCTGCTGTTTGACAAAGATGCGCATGAACAATTACCACCAGCCAGCATGACAAAAATCATGACATTGCTGCTGATTATGGAAGCATTGGATACAGAAAAAATAGCGAAAGAGGACATGGTTGTTGTAAGTGAATACGCTGCTTCCATGGGAGGATCTCAAGTTTTTCTAGAAGCGGGAGAAGAAATGACCGTGGATGATTTAATCAAAGGGATTGCAATTGCTTCCGGAAATGATGCCAGTGTTGCTATGGCTGAAATGATTGCGGGAACAGAGGAAGAATTTGTTGCAGAGATGAACAAACGGGCAGAGGAACTTAACCTGGAAAACACCCATTTCGCAAATACCACTGGTCTTCCGGCAGAGAATCATTACAGCAGTGCTTATGATATGGCAGTGATGACAAGAGAATTATTAAAATATGAAGATATTACAAATTATACCTCCATCTATGAAGACTATCTGCGACAGGGCGAGGAAAATGAATTCTGGCTGGTGAATACCAATAAGCTGATCCGTTCTTATCCTGGGGCAGATGGCATGAAAACAGGCTATACCAATGAAGCGATGTATTGTCTGACTGCTACAGCAAAACGAGATGATATGCGGGTGATTGCTGTTGTTATGGGAGCGGAGACGCCAAAAGAACGAAATAAAATGGTTTCCGGTTTACTTGATTATGGTTTCCAGGGTTATCAGACGAAGCAGCTTTTTGCGAAAGAAGAAACAGTGATGGAACTGGATAAAATAAAAGCCAAACCACATTCTTTCAATATTGTAACGGAACAAGCAGTGCACAGCTTGTATAAAAAAGGACAGGAAGAGCCTGCAGTTACGACGGATATTTCTATACAAGAGGATTGGGAATTTCCGATTAAAAAAGGAACGGTGATTGGAGAACTTACTGTCAAAGAAAATAATGAACCCGTACATTCAACACCGCTTATTGTGAAAGAGGATATCGCCGAAGCTTCTGTATTGGAATTGGCTAAAAGAAGCATGCAAAAAATGGTGAAATCCGGCGATTAATACGTATTTCCACTTCTTTTGTCGACTAGCAGGAAATAGGCATTTGCATCGAGAATAAATTAAGCAAAGGCAACTATTTCACAACAAAGAGGAGGAACATTGCACATGAGTTTACAGACTGAATTTGAAGTAAGAGGCGATGTGCTGATTGTACGTATGGAAGGAGAATTGGACCACCATGAAGCAGAAGGTTTAAGGGATGCATGGAAGGACTGGATTTACATGCATTCCATTAAACATATCATCTTAAATCTAAAAGGAATCAGTTTCATGGACAGCTCCGGATTAGGTGTTGTACTGGGACGTTATAAAGAGGTTGTACAATTAGGAGGAGAGATGGTGCTTTGTTCTGTAGCTCCTTCACTGCATCGTCTTTTTGATATGTCAGGCTTTTTTAAGATTATCCGTTTAGAGGAAAATGAAGAACGTGCACTTCAAGGGTTGGGGGTGACATCATGAAAAATGAAATGTCTTTTTCTTTTTCAAGTATCAGCGAAAATGAAGCTTTTGCCAGGGTAGCCGTCGCATCTTTTATCACACAGCTGGATCCTACAATGGAAGAATTAACAGAAATTAAGACCGTTGTCTCCGAAGCAGTAACGAATGCTATTATTCACGGTTATGGCAGCGAACCGCATCATAAAGTTCATATTGACTGTGTGTTATTTGACGGGGAGATAGAATTGACCATCCGTGATGAGGGACAAGGTATTGGAAACATTGATGAAGCAAGGGAACCTTTATTCACATCAAAACCGGAAATGGAACGGTCCGGCATGGGTTTTACGATTATTGAAAATTTCATGGACGCCGTGGAAGTCATTTCTGCTCCTGAAAAAGGGACTTCCGTTTATATGAAAAAACAATTATCCAACTCAAAAAAGGTTTATAATTAGGATTGCTGTCGTGAATATTCACAAAACGGAGGAAAGAGAGCAGCTTTCCAATGAGCAGGTAAAGAAAATGATCCGATTAAGCCAATCAGGGGACATTGAAGCAAGGGAAGAGCTTATCCGCCGAAATGTCCGGCTTGTCTGGTCTGTCGTTCAACGATTTGTCAACCGGGGGTATGATCCGGACGACTTATTTCAAATTGGAAGCATCGGGCTGATCAAAGCAGTAGATAAATTTGATTTGTCCTATAATGTGAAATTTTCTACCTATGCTGTTCCAATGATTATTGGTGAAATCCAACGTTTTATCCGAGATGATGGCAGTGTAAAGGTCAGCAGGTCTTTAAAGGAAATGGGAAATAAAATCCGCCGTAAAAGGGAAGAAATGGCGAAAGATTTAGGTCGTTCACCATCTGTTAATGAACTGGCAGAAGCGTTAGAACTGGAACCAGAAGAAGTTGTGCATGCCCAAGAGGCTGCCAAATCACCTCAATCTATTCATGAAACTGTCTATGAAAGTGACGGAGACTCCATCACTTTGCTGGATCAAATTGCCGAACAGGATTCCCGGTGGTTTGAAAAATTATCTATTCAAGAAGCTGTCCGATCTCTTACTGAACGGGAAAGGTTAATTATTTACTTACGTTATTATAAAGATCAGACACAAACAGAAGTAGCAGAAAGACTTGGAATTTCTCAAGTACAGGTATCCAGACTTGAGAAAAAGATTTTAGAAGATATGAAGAAAAATATGGATGCAGGATAGGATGAGAGCTTATTTGTGTGTATAACACAGATAAGCTTTTTGTTTTGTCTAAAACCATATTTTAACCAGCTGTTTTCTATTTCAGGCTTATAATTTGTTTTCTTTTAACAAATACTATCTAAAGAACTCAACTTTCGTACTTTAACAGTAACTTTCTTGCCATAGGGACAAGGGGTGATCGTTTCTTCCATACAGCTGAAGATGAGAAGGTGAAGTGTAAGGCGACCGCTGCGGCGGACCGTTTTGCTTTCCTAGGGGCACGCTCTTCAGCTAACTTTTGCCAAGAAGAGCACTTAGCAAAAGTGGATCTTCAGATGGTGCTGATCCCTCAGGAGTCAAAACGGTCCGCCTCCGCTAGCAGGATATTCGATACATGAAATAGTTGAACAAATAAAATCATTTAACTTCATTTGGATATTATTTCTTCCATGCGCTGTAGAAGCCTATTAGAGCGCAGGCCAACCACGGAGACTCCTAAGTGGTTTGCAGGCTAAAAGCGTGACTCCTGGGGTTGCGATTACTCGCCCCATCGAAAAGAGTTGTGCATCGCAGGGCGAGCTGAAGATCCACTTGAAAAGCGGTTTTCTTTTCAAGTTAGCTGAAGCCGACCCCATGGAAAGCGTAGGGCTTGACCGGAGCGGAAGCTATATACCATATCCTGTTCATCCTGGAACAGCAAGGTTTATACGCTTATTCTTAAGTGCGAAAGTTGAATAAAGAAGAAAATAAAAGATAAGGGTGTGATGGGTATGACAGAGATGGTTTATTTAAGATTGCGAAAAAAAATCATTCTTGAACAGTGGCAAGAGCTTAAACTGCAAGATATCGCTTATATATCCACGCATGCCAATCAAAAGAAAGCGCTGGAAAAAACACCAATATACCGATTATCCAAAAAAGATAAAAGTATTCTAGTCATCGACAGCTTTTTAGTGATTGATTATCTTACGAAAGAATACCCGAATTTGGAATTTCAATTACTTGGCCCGGAGCAGACCCTGGTACAAATTGAACCGCGAAAAAAACCGCCTCACCCCGTCATAATTACGTTTGTATGGTTACTTCTCTTTGTCGGATCGGCAATGACAATTATGAATTTTCATTATGACGTCAGCATGCAGCCTGTTCAGCAAAAGCTGCATTATATTTTGACCGGTGTAGAAAATGATTATCCGTTGTGGATTCAGATTCCCTATTCTTTAGGGCTTGGCGTAGGAACAATTCTTTTTTTCAACCACTGGTTCAAAAAGCGGTTTAATGAAGAACCAAGTCCGTTAGAAGTTGAAATCTTTAATTACCAACAGGACCTGCAGCACTATATTAATACGATGGAAAATGAACTGAATGATCCTAGAAATTCTTCTTAAAGCCCTGCAAATTTTTATCGGTTTCAGCAGCGGCATTGCGGTTGGTGCAGGTTTTGTTGCATTTATTACGGTATTAGGGATTATTCCGAGGCTGATTCAATTAAGCAAGACGGAGAAGTATATTAAAGCTTATGGTGCTTCTGTGACGATTGGAATGCTGGCTGGCGCATATTTTTCATTCACTCCTGTTGCGACATCGCAATCCATCATTGCGTTAATTCTATGGGGAACATTACACGGTATTTTCAATGGTATGCTTGCCGCTGCTTTAACAGAAGTATTAAATGTGTTTCCTATTCTTACCCGGAGAATAGGAATGAAAGATTACGTTATATTATTTATGATGGCATTGATGCTGGGCAAGGTGTTTGGTTCCTTGTTTCAATGGGTTTATTTTGTCCGTTAAAAAGCACCAGCCATTTCAAAATTTGCGGCACGAAAACAATGACGGAGTACGTCATCTGTTTTTAATATAAGCCAATAAACAGAAGGTGATCACATGCAGACAGATAAGAAAAAGAAAACTTCTATTTCTCAACATATTGAAGATACGCATGCATATATGAAAAAGAAAATAGGTCTAGATAAATCCTGGGATTTAGGATATAGGGAATTAGTGATTTTAGGTCACCGAATCCAGCTTTATTATGTGACCGGTTTATGTGATACATCTGTTATACAAGAAGTTTTAAAAATATTGATTGAAATCAATGATAATGAATCGGAAAGTAAAAAGATTGGAGAAATCATTGAAAATAGACTGGTCCATCAGCAGGTAGAACATGTAAACACCATGGACGAAGCTATTGACGAAATTTTGAGCGGTCTGATTGCTGTATTTATTGACGGGAAAGATTATGCCCAAATTATTGATGTGCGTAATTATCCGGGAAGAACGCCGGAAGAGCCGGATACCGAAAAAGTTATTCGCGGGTCCAGAGATGGCTATACAGAAAATATTGTAGAGAATACAGCGCTCACTAGAAGACGACTGCGTGATGAAAATTTACGTAATGTCATGTTGAAAGTAGGGGAACGCTCCAAAACGGATGTTTGTCTTACTTATGTGGAGGATGTAGCGAACCCGGATTTAGTGAAATATATAAAAGATCTGATAGAAAAAATTGAAATAGACGGCATTTCAATGACAGATAAATCATTGGAAGAATTTTTAATGGTTAAAAAATGGAATATTTACCCTTTGGTACGATATACAGAAAGACCAGATGTGGCTGCCAGTCATTTATTAGAAGGCCATGTCATTATCTTTGTCGATACATCCCCAAGTGCTATTATTATGCCGACAACGTATTTTCATCATATGCAGCATGCGGAAGAATTCCGGCAAGTTCCCGCAATTGGTACATGTATCCGGTTTATCCGGTTCCTGGCGGTATTTGCAGCTTTATTTTTGTTGCCGACATGGTTGTTATTTGCTGTAGAACCGTCGTTATTGCCGGATCAATTGAGTTTTATCGGCCCGAATGATGAGGGGAATGTACCGATTACTGTCCAGATTCTTATTGCGACCATTGGGATTGAATTTTTAAGAATGGCAGCAATACATACCCCGACTCCTTTATCAACAGCAATGGGGTTAATTGCAGCGGTACTGATTGGAGAAATAGCGATTGAAGTCGGTTTGTTTTCCCCAGAGGTTATTTTATATATATCAACGGCATCTATCGGAAACTATGTTACACCGAGTTATGAGCTGAGTGTCGCCAATAAAGTCGTAACCATTCTTCTTGTTCTATCTGTGGGCTTTTTCGGTTTCCCAGGGTATATGATCGGCATTACACTATATATTTTCTTTCTAGTCCAAATCCGGTCTTTAAAAACACCTTATATGTGGCCGCTGCTGCCATTTAATTTTAAAGCAATGACACATATACTGTTGCGTATGCCTACACCGTATGCAAAACACCGTCCGAGTATCGTACACCCGCGCAATAATTATCGCCGTCCTTAATCAGACATTGCCAAAGAGCAATAAAAATGCAAGCATATGATCCCGAACCCAGCAGCGCCTTTTTCGGTGAAAGAGAAGAGGCGTCCACGGAACATTGTATTATGCTTTCATTCTTCGCATTATTATGATAAAGTGTTTTTATTATTTTAGAGTAATGGGGGAAAATGAATGATACTTGACGCACACCCCTTTAACGTGAATACAAAGGGACATTTAGAAATCGGCGGTGTGGACACCATCGAATTAGCAGAAAAATACGGGACACCTTTATATGTCTATGATGTGGAAATGATCCGTAATCGTGCCAGAGCGTTTGTTCAAGCATTTCATGATGCTGGAGTTACTGGAAAGGTTGCCTATGCCAGCAAGGCTTTTTCAACAATTGCTATGCTCCAGGTCGCCAAACAAGAAGGGTTATGCTTGGATGTTATTTCGGAAGGGGAATTATATACTGCGCTTCAGGCAGACTTTCCAACTGAAAAAATCCATATGCATGGGAATAATAAAAATGAAGCGGAAATTGCGATGGCAGTAGAACATGACATTGGCTGTGTCGTGATTGATAATTTTCATGATATGGAATTATTAGATCAGGAACTGTTGAAACAAAATAAAACAATGGACGTGCTATTTAGGGTAACGCCGGGTGTGGAATCAGAAACACACAGATATATTATGACCGGCAATGAAGATTCTAAATTCGGACTCGATTTGCAAAATGGGCAAGCAGAAGCTGCTTTGAAAAAAGTGCTCGGCCATCCCAGAATGCATATGAAAGGTCTGCACTGTCACATTGGTTCTCAAATATTTGAAACAGATGGTTTCCGTGCAGCGACGGATATACTTTTTGCCGTGTTAGAAGAATGGAAACAGAAATATCAATTTGAATCCGATATAATCAATCTGGGCGGAGGCTTCGGTATCCGTTATACAGAAGAAGATAAACCGCTTCCGCCAGGAGAATATGTAAAAGACATGATTCAGGGTGTGAAAGAAAATTGCTATAAATATAACATGCAGTTTCCGGAAATCTGGATTGAGCCGGGACGAACTATTGTAGGTGACGCAGGGGTTACGCTATATACAATTGGGGCGCACAAAAATATCCCTGGTGTCAGAGAGTACTATTCGGTTGATGGCGGAATGACAGATAATATCCGCCCAGCACTATATCAGTCCAAATATGATGCAGTCATTGCCAATCGTCCAGAAGCAAGAACAGAGAAGGAAGTTTCGATAGCCGGAAAATGTTGTGAATCGGGGGATATGCTGATTTGGGACTTACCGGTGCCATATATTGAAGATAAAGATATATTGGCAGTATTCTCCACAGGTGCTTACAATTATTCGATGGCCAGCCACTATAATCGTTTGACCAAACCTGCCGTTGTTTTTATTGAAGATGGACAGGATCATCTTGTTGTTAAAAGAGAAACGTATCAGGATATTGTTAAAAATGACTTATCCTATGACGAAATAAAGAGCTTTACTTGAGCTGAATAAGTGGTAAAATAAAGTATAATTGTTTTTAGAAGGAGATTTTGCCGAAATGAAAAAAGGTTATATCGAAATGGAAAATGGAAATAAACTTGAATTTGAATTATATCCAAATGAAGCACCGGGAACAGTAGCTAACTTTGAAAAATTAGCGAATGACAAGTTTTATGATGGATTGACCTTCCACCGTGTCATTCCCGGCTTTGTCAGCCAAGGAGGCTGTCCGGTCGGTAATGGTACAGGTTCTGCAGGATATACAATCAAATGTGAAACAGAAGGAAACCCGCATAAGCATAAGGAAGGTTCTTTATCAATGGCTCACGCAGGAAAAGATACGGGAAGCTGCCAATTTTTTGTAGTACATGAACCACAGCCTCATTTAGACGGGGTGCACACAGTTTTTGGACAAGTAACATCCGGTGTTGAACATGCCAAAGCAATGTCTAATGGCGATGTCATGAAAGAAATACGCGTAGAAGGCTAATTTTATCCGGAAGCAACTTCTGTAAACATTCCGTGTAAAGACTTTGCTGCTTACTTTTGAATAAAAACGAAACAACATTCTTTGGAGAGGCTTTCTTTTTCTGTCATCATTGTTTTACTTAAATTTTAAAATGATGCTTTTCAGTATATTGGAAATGCGTTATACTTTCAAAGTAAATACTGATTAAAATTTAAGAGGATTACCATACAAGAATTTAATGAGGGGTAATTATGTTAATTCGCTTTAAAAGAAACTTAGAGAAAATTGCTATGGGTTTACTTTCATTTATGCCTGAGGAAAAAGACGTAAAAAAACTGCAGGAAACCATACGGGAATATGAAGAAAACGACCAGTCGCATTTACATTTGTGGAAAGAAGGCGATGATGTTCTCGGAGCAATAGGCGTACAAATTGTGAGTGACAATCAATTGGTTATTAACCACCTTACTGTGAATCCTTCTCATAGAGATCAGGGAATCGGTTCACGAATGATTGCAGAAATACATCGTATTTATTCCAATAAATACGAGATTGTACCTTCTGAAAGAGTTAAAGCCTTTTACGAGAAAGCAAAGGATGATTATAAAAGCCAACCCTGATACGGGTTGGCTTTTCATTCGTTGCTATTATCTATTTATCGCAGCGTGACCGTCTGTATGCCTTCCATAAAATCGTTATCGAAAGGTCAAACATCCAGTAAAACAGCCCGGTTGGTTCAACCGCCATTCAGGAAGGGAATAATCCCCGCTGAATGACCTATTGCTTTATTTGAAATCAATTTTAGAACCAAGCTGCTCCTACAATTACTAATAAAATAAATAGTACAACGATTAAAGCAAATCCACCTGCATAACCACCAGAATAACCACTCATTTTATTTCCTCCTTTTTAGTTCAGTCCATAAATGTTTTGTGCTAACATTTATATTACGTTATAACTTATGTAAGATGAGCAAAGAGTGTATGGGCTCTTGCTAATTTTTTTGAAAGAACCGGCACATTTTTTAGTAAGCTTGAGAGGAATGACAGCGATGATTCAAGGATATGAAGTGAAATTAGAAAAATTTGAAGGTCCGTTGGATTTGTTGCTTCATTTGATAAATCAATATGAAATCGACATTTATGATATTCCGGTGGCTCAAATTACACAACAGTATATGGATTATATTCATACAATGCAACACCTGGAATTAAACATCGCCAGCGAATATTTGGTGATGGCGTCTACCCTGCTGGCGATCAAAAGCCAGATGCTTCTTCCTAAACAGGAGTTGGAAGAGGAAGAGATGGATGAAGCGTATATGGAGGATCCGCGTGAAGAACTGATGCAGCGTTTAATTGAATACCGGAAATATAAAGAAGCAGCAGAAGCGCTAAAAGAAAAAGAAGCGAATGAGCAGCAAGTTTATACACGTTCCCCTGTCGTTTTTGAATTTGAAGATGTACTGCCTGAAGATGCAAATGCAGGAAACGCATCTATTTTCGATATGGTTCACGCTCTAAAAAAGATGATGCAGAGAAATCAATGGAAAGAGCCGCAGGATACCGTTATTCAACGAAAGGACATTCCGATAGAAAAACGGATGGAAGATGTCCTCCAGCAAGTTAAAAGCAGTAAAACCGGCGTTCCTTTCCATGCGCTGTTTCCTGATGCCACAAAATCATATATTGTTTCGACCTTTGTAGCTATTTTGGAGTTAATGAAAAAAAGAGAAGTATACGCAATGCAAGAAAATCATTTTGAAGAATTATATGTTTATAACATGGAGGAGTCATCGTGGAATTAGATTATTTAAAAGGGGTTGCAGAAGGCCTGTTATTTGCTGCCGGAGACGAAGGAATAACGGTAAATGAGCTCGGGAATGTACTTGATATTTCTTTAGATGAAGTCCGTCATATTGTGAACGACCTTCAGACAGATTATAAAGAACAGCATCGTGGATTCATGATTCTCGATGCGAACGGGATGCTCAGTTTAACAACCAAACCGGATCACAATGCATTTTTTAAGAAATGGGTTATCCAGCCAAAACCGAACAGAATGTCACAGGCGGCATTGGAAACACTGGCCATCGTTGCTTATCAGCAGCCGATAACACGGACGGAGATTGATGAAATTCGCGGTGTCCGCAGTGAAAGACCGCTGCAGACATTAGTTTCCCGAATGTTGGTGGAAGAATGCGGCAAAAAAGAAACAGTCGGGCGTCCAACCCTTTTTAGAACAACCAAAGAGTTTCTTACCTTCTTCGGTTTATCCACACTGGAGGAGCTGCCGGAATTAGAAAGTTCCTTCGATACAGAAACAGATACATCCGATGTTGATTTATTTTTCGACCGGTTCCAGGATGAATAAAAAGACCTTATAGATAAGTAATTGCAGCTTATCTATAAGGTCTTTTTTGATGGATAAGATACATAATAGCTTGTTTCACACATATAAATAAATCAGGAAGTATGAAAGCGACTGGCTTACAGAAGTAAAGCTGTAATTTGTGAGAGGAGCCAAGCGGATGCGTTATGTATTACGGGCAGTTATGATTATCTTTATTTTTTTGTCATTTCCGGCACATGGACATGCTGAGGTCGATGTTTCTGCACAGCATGCCATTTTGATGGAGCAGTCTTCCGGCAGAGTATTATTCGAAAAAAATGCGGAGGAAGAAGCGTCGATAGCAAGTATTACAAAAATAATGACAGCAATTATCGCCGTGGAGTCCGAGAAAATGGAGGAAGAAGCGACTATTTCCAGAAATGCGATTTATACAGAAGGTTCGTCGATTTATTTGGAACAAGGAGAAAAAATGACATTAAGTGATTTAGTGTACGGTCTGATGCTGCGGTCGGGGAATGATGCAGCTGTAGCAATTGCCGAGCACGTCGGCGGCAGTGAAGAAGGTTTTGTTTATTTAATGAATCAAAAGGCGGAATGGCTCGGAATGGAACATACACATTTTGATAATCCGCATGGTCTGGATTCGGACACGCACTATTCCAGCGCCCATGATATGGCGATTCTCATGCAATATGCAATGGAAAACCCAATCTTTCAGGAAATAAGCGGATCGGAAAGCTATTTATCTGATAACCGTTCTTATCATTGGCGTAATAAAAATAAGCTTTTGACATATTTTTATGAATACTGTACCGGCGGCAAAACCGGTTATACAAAGCAGACAGGAAGAACACTGATTACGACCGCTGAAAAAGACGGGATGGAATTAATCGCTGTGACTTTGGATGCGCCGGACGATTGGCAGGATCATATTTCCATGTTTGAGTGGGGATTTGAACAGTTTGAAATGACAGAAGTCAATCAGGATGGCAATGCTGTAACCAATAAGGAGACATCTGAAAACACCGTTCGAGTGCCTCTTTATAAAGATAAGCAGGACAATTGGGTAGAAGATGTGTATCTTAAACAAAACCTTCCAGCATTCCAGGCAAGTAAGACAGCCTCAGGTGTACATCATGACGCTGATTTGTTGGATAACGCAGCCCGTGTGTTTCATTCCATTCTAAGGTGGGATACAGATGATTAATTGGATCTGGATTGCTATGGCGCTGATCGGGATTATATATGCCATGTTTTCAGGGAATATGGAAGCAGTAAACGAAGCCATTTTTGAAAGTGCAGCCCAAGCAGTCACCCTGGCTATCGGATTAATCAGCATTTTGGTTTTTTGGCTGGGGATGATGCGCATTGCCGAGGAAGCAGGTATTTTACGGGGGCTCGCCAAGCTTTTTCGTCCAATTATTACGAAAATATTCCCGGAGATACCAAAAGATCATCCGGCCCTCGGGTATATTCTATCTAATTTAACAGCGAATATGTTTGGTCTGGGAAATGCAGCCACCCCCTTAGGAATAAAAGCAATGGAGGAAATGAAAAAGCTTAATAACGATTCTGACAAAGCTTCCCGTTCGATGATCACATTTCTTGTTTTAAATACAACCGGGCTAACCTTGATTCCTACCACCGTCATTGGTATTAGAATGCAATATGAGTCTGTTTCTCCCACAGAAATTGTTGGCGCGACTTTATTGGTTACATGTATAGGTACTATTGCCGGACTGGCTATTGACCGATTTTTTCACTTTAAAAGTACGTGGAGGAAATCATAATGGCGTTTATGAGTGCACTCAGTATCTGGATGATACCTTGTTTTATTTTAATTATTATGATAGCAGCAAGTATCCGGAGATTACCTGCATATGATTTGTTCGTAGAAGGAGGAAAAGAAGGCGTAAAAACAGCTATTTCTTTACTGCCTTTTTTAGTAGGAATGATTACAGCTATTTCGATATTACGCAGTTCCGGTGCTTTAGATGCTTTTGTTAATGTATTAGCGCCTGTGCTGGATTTTATCGGATTTCCGGCAGAAGTTTTACCACTTGCGCTTATCCGGCCAATTTCCGGTACAGCAGCATTAGGAATGACAACGGAAATTATCGCAACTTACGGACCGGACTCTTTTATCGGAACGATTGCTTCCGTCATGCAAGGAAGTACGGATACCACTTTGTATGTCTTAACCATCTATTTCGGCGCAATTGGTGTCAAAAAAATACGCTATGCACTGCAGGCAGGATTATTAGCTGATATAATAGCTATACTTGCAGCTGTATTTCTTGTTACAATAATGTTCGGGTAAAATGGATATAACAGAAAACATTTTCTCTGAAAATATTATCCTTTCCCAACATGCAAAATAAGGCTATGATGTAGATAGATGAAAATCATATCGCATCATAGGCTTTCTTATTGTGCAAAAATGAAATCGTATCAGCGCTTCTTGCAGGTTGAAATGCCGTGCATGAAGGTGACAGTTATTCTAGCCTTTTTAAGGGAAGGAGTTTTACTGCAGAATACACCGTGGTAAAATAAGGTGGGTAAAGGAAAGCAGCGATGAAATAGCAAAATAAATAAAGAACAGGAGATTCATATGTCGAAGCATGAAGAAAGATTACAAAAGGTTATAGCCCAAAGCGGACTGACGTCCAGAAGAAAGGCTGAACAGCTTATTTCGGACGGAAAAGTCAAAGTAAACAATAAGACAGTAACAGAAATGGGAGTAAAAGTTACCTCTGATGATAAAGTGGAAGTGGACGGTGTTCCGATTGAAAAAGAGGCATTTGTATATTATCTGTTATATAAACCCCGCGGAGTGATTTCCAGTGTTAAAGATGATAAAGACAGGAAAGTAGTGACAGATTATCTTCCGGGAGTCAGCGAACGGGTTTTCCCAATCGGCAGACTGGATTACGATACCTCTGGGATACTTCTTTTAACAAATGACGGGGAATTTGCCAACCAACTGATGCATCCCAGTAAAGAAGTTAATAAAGTATATGTTGCGAAAGTGAAAGGTATTCCGCATAGAAAAGAGTTGTCCAAATTCCGAAAAGGCGTCTTGTCTGATGGGGAAAGATTAAAAGCGGATCATGCGCATATCCTTTCCAGTGATAAAAAAAAGAATACATCGATTATTGCATTAACATTGCATGAAGGAAAAAACAGACAAGTGCGCAGAATGTTTGAGGCAATCGATCTCCCTGTCATCAAACTGAAACGGGAACAATACGGCGTATTAACTTTACATGGATTGAATGCGGGGGAATATAGAGCACTTACGCCAAAAGAAGTCAACCAACTTCGAGATATGTCTGCAAAATTGTAAGATAATATTCAAATTTAAACGCTTTAGTCAATGTTATAATGTGTTGGAAAGGGGATGGGGCCATCATGAATAAAGAAGAAAAAGACCTGCAAAAACAAAAAAAGAAACGAAAGCGCCTCATTTTTCGTTCCTCTATTTTAGCTGTTCTGGTCGGCGCAGTCATATTTGTGCTATTTTCAAATTCAAAAGATGAAGATGAGATATATCGCGCGGGTGATACTGCTCCTGACTTTCAACTGCAACAAGTAAACGATGCACACGATGCGGATGTTACACAGCTGAGCGATTTGGAAGGAAAAGGGGTTATGCTTAATTTTTGGGCGACATGGTGCGGACCATGTGAAGAGGAAATGCCATATATGCAGGATTTATACCCGGAGTATAAAGACAAAGGTGTTGAAATTGTAGCGGTCAGTCTGGACAGTACGGAATTAGTAATTGATAATTTTATAGACCAGTATGGATTGACTTTTGCGATTCCTCAGGACATAAATGCGGATGTCAGGGACTTATACAAGATCCGGCCGATGCCGACTACTTATTTTATTAACCCGGACGGAACCATAAATGAAGTTGTCCAAGGAGCTCTAACATTAGATAAATTAGAGGGGCATCTGGATGATATAACACCAAATGCATCATGATGATCCGTAAGAATGGGGGCAGACAATGAGTAAAATAAAGTGTGAATGCGGACACGTTAATCCCGAGGGTACTGTGTTATGTGAAGCTTGTGGAAAACCTGTAGAAGGAAACCAATTTATTGACGGAAATGATAATAAAAAACTGTTAAACATGCGTTATGACGGCAGTGCCCGTCGCTCACAAATTCATCAGAAATCGATAATCGATAAAATCTGGAGTTTCTTCTCCTCTGTGAAAGTAGGCGTATGGCTGATTGTTTTAGCTTTAATCGCCTCTATCTTTGGAACGATTCTCCCGCAGGAACAATTTATACCACAGGATGCCGTATCAAGAGATCCGGCCATCTTTTATGAAGAAACGTATGGTATTTTTGGATTGATGTATTATCAGCTCGGGTTTCACCATATGTATAGCTCTGTTTGGTTTATTACTTTAATTGCTTTAATAGGTATATCGCTGGTGATAGCCAGCCTGGACCGCTTTGTCCCGCTTTATCGGGCACTAAAAAACCAGAAACCTAAAAAACATAAGAAATTTTTATCCAGACAGCGTTTATATAGTGAATCACCAGATGTGACTGACGCAGATGTAGATAAATTGGTTAAAAGTTTAAGAAAGTCAAGGTATAAAATCACGGAAGAAAATGGACATATACTGGCAGAGAAAGGTCGGTTTTCGCGGTGGGGACCTTATGTCAACCACATTGGTCTTATTATTATATTAATTGCTGCTATTTTACGTACTACACCGCTTATGTTTACTGAAGAATACATGTGGGTCCGTGAGGGGGAAACAAGAAGTATTCCCGGTACCGATAACCAGTACTACATAGAAAATCAAGATTTTATCATGGAAACGTATGATGAGGAAGAAGGACAGGAATCTGAAGCAGAAGGTCCATTAGATGAAGAGGAAATTGCAAGTAATTTCCAGACAGATGTTGTTATCTATGAAGCTCAGAACGCCGATGTTGTCGGAGCAGAACCAGATCTGGAGCCAATATTAGAAGAATCGATTCAAATGAACAATCCGGCTAAGTTTGATAGATATACATTATATCAACAAGGATTCCAGCAGGATGAATTCGACAGCATGACTTTTTATATTCATGAAAATGCGGACGAGGATGAGGAATCATTAGGCTCTTTCACCATCGATTTAACCAATCCGGAATCCGTTTATGAACTGGACAATGGTTTTGAGGTAGAGTTAACGAACTATTATCCGGATTATGTGATGACCGAAGAGGGAGAACCTGCTTCGGAAACAAATTTCCCGAGAAATCCAGCCTTTGTTGTAACGGTATACCCTCCAGGTTCGGATGAAGGAGAAGTCAGCTTCCTTGGAATCGGCATGAACATTGATGCGACAGGAGAAAATCAATACAATGTGGCAATTGATGATGTAGAATTCAGAGATGTCAGCGGCATTACTGTAAGTTCTGACCGTACCCTCCCGCTCTTTTTTGCCGGGGCAATGATATTTATGGTCGGTGTCATTCAAGGAATGTACTGGCAGCATCGTCGCATCTGGATTAATAAACAAACTGACGATACGCTCCTTTTAGCATCCCATACAAATAAAAATTGGTATGGCGTCAAACGGGACATCGAAAAAGCTATTGAAGATACCAATGTTACCATGGTTGAAGACCAGCAGGAACTGGATGAATAAACAGAAATATGAAATGGTAAAGAGAGGATTGGAGGTAAGGGAATGGATTTAAATAGTATCAGCAACGGAGCATTGCTCATTGCTTTTCTTTTATATTTAGTTGCCACTTTTTTCTTTGGTGGAGCGATTCGTCAAAATAAGAGTGAGCGGCATCAGAAAACAAAATCCGGAAGTATTGGTTTAGTGATAACAATCATTGGTTTTATTTCCCAATTGGTTTACTTTATTTCAAGGTGGATGATGACTGGTCATGCACCTGTAAGTAACCTTTTTGAGTTTACTACCTTTTTGGGAATGTCGATGATTCTGGCATTTATTATTATTTATGCTTACTATAAGACAGCATTTTTAGGAATATTTGCGTTACCTTTAGCTACGATCATCATTGCGTATGCAAGTATGTTTTCTACAGAAGCAGAGCCGCTGGTTCCTTCTTTACAAAGCAACTGGCTGCATATTCATGTTACAACCGTAGCGCTGGGGCAAGGGATTTTATTTATCAGTTTTGTGGCAGGTATCATGTATCTCATTCGCCAAATAGACCAGAGTGTTATTTCTTTTCGAAATGTTATGCTTGAGATAGTTATTTATTTTATTTTCTTATTTATTGGATTCATTGCCGTCACAACAATCTTTAACTCTCTTTCCTATCAGGCTACTTTTGAAGTGGAAAGCGAGCCGCAGCAGATGACAGCAGAATATCATCTTCCGCCGATTGCAGCTCCCGGCGATAGTACATTATTATCCGAAAATGTCATGTCTCCATGGTTTGAAGCGCCGGATTGGATGCAAGGAGATGAAGCTGGAAGAAAATTAAATACAGTGATCTGGTCATTTATTGGAGGAACCATCATTTATGGTATTGCTCTATTGATTTCCAGAAAGCGGATCGGAAAAAGGTTGCAGCCGCTTCTTAAGGGTGTCAAACCGGATATGCTGGACGAGATTATGTATCGTTCTGTTACAATTGGTTTCCCTGTCTTCACTCTGGGAGGCATCATTTTCGCAGCGATATGGGCTCAGATTGCCTGGGGCAGATTCTGGGGATGGGATCCAAAAGAAGTCTGGGCTTTAATTACCTGGCTCTTTTATGCGGCATTCCTGCATTTACGCCTTTCCAGAGGCTGGCACGGAGAAAAATCCGGCTGGCTGGCAGTGGTTGGATTTGCCATTATCATGTTTAATCTGATTGTAGTAAACTTGATACTTGCCGGATTGCACTCCTATGCTTAAATAGGAATGCCGAAACCCGACAGCTTATAGCTAATGATGAAAAAAGAATTGTTATCAGCCATTTGGTAGCAGTTCTTTTTTCTATGAGAACATTATGGCTGCTGACGTATTTGTTTGTAATATAGGATGTTTTTAATTCCTTAACTTTTCAATCAGGTTCGTTTATAATGCTAATTAGAGTTGAAATGAGGAGTGAAATGTAAATGAGCGACGTACAAAGATTATTAGTAGTAGACGACGAAGAAAGAATACGCCGTTTAATAAAAATGTATCTGGAAAAGGAAGATTTTGAAATTGAAGAAGCGGCAGACGGAAAAACTGCATTAGAAATGGCTTTACAAAATAATTACAGCGCGATTATTTTGGATATTATGATGCCGGAAATGGATGGCATTGAAGTATGTGAAGAGCTGAAAAAAGAAAAGGATACACCTGTTATCATGTTAACAGCCCGCGGAGAAGAGTCAAATCGGGTACAAGGTTTTGAAGTAGGGGCTGATGATTACATTGTAAAACCATTCAGTCCAAGAGAAGCTGTACTGCGGGTGAAGGCAATTCTGCGCAGAGTTTCCAACTTGAATTACCAGGAATCTGATACAACAGCTAAAAATTTATTAGTGTTCCCACATTTAACCATTGATCATGATGGGCACCGGGTAACGGCAGATAATCAAGAAGTAAGCTTAACGCCCAAAGAATATGAGCTGCTTTGCTTTTTAGCAAATGATCCGGATAAAGTGTTCAACCGGGAGCAATTATTAAAAGAAGTCTGGCAATATGAATTCTTTGGCGACCTGCGTACTGTTGATACGCACGTGAAGCGGCTCCGGGAAAAACTAAATTCTGTGTCGCCGGAAGCTGCCAAAATGATTGTAACCGTATGGGGAATCGGCTATAAGTTTGAGGTTGAACAAGACTGATGTTTTGGAAAAGTGTTGTAGGGAAGCTATCATTAACGATTCTCTTATTAGTATCTTTTGTATTATGTGTATTGATGTTCTTTTTAATGCAATTCTTTGAAACCTATCATATTCAAGAGGCAGAAAATGATATGACCCAAATGTCTGAGAAGATCTCTTCGTTGGTTGAATCCGACTATGATACAGGATTTATTGAAGAAGCTACAGAGATGTTAAGAGATCCTGCCAGCCGGGTGGTTGTTTATTATGCTGACGGGGAACAATGGATTTCCGATACAGAAGATACCGATTTAAACTTTATTGATGAAGCTTGGATGCAAAATAATCCCGATGCAGCCGATTTAATGGAACAGGTATCCACACAGAGTTCGCAAGGATTAATCGTAAATGACAATGAAATTATTTCCGTCGGTTCCCCTATGGAAAATGGTGGAGGCGTGTTTGTTTTTAAGTCTCTGGATATGATTAATGAAACGCGAGATCAAACAACCAAGCTGATTTTGTTGAGCGGCGGCATTGCTATTTTATTAACGACATTTTTTGCTGTGTTTTTATCCTCGCGTGTAACAGCGCCATTAATAAAAATGCGGGAAGCAGCATATAATTTAACCCGCGGAGAATTCAACACAAGAGTTCCTGTGCTGACACGGGATGAAATCGGTGATTTGGCCATTGAATTTAATCGGATGGGCAATCAGCTGAATTATCATATTCATGCACTGAGACAAGAAAAAGAACAGTTGTCCAGTATTGTCAGCTCGATGGCAGATGGTGTTTTCACGCTGAACCGAGATGGGGAAATTATTGTCATTAATCCGCCTGCAAAGGCGTATTTAGATAACTGGAATTATGAGCATTATCAGGATCAAGAAAAAGAAAGGCAACTTCCGACAGAACTGAGTTCTGCTCTTAATGAAGTGATTGCAGAAGAACGCGCTGTTTTAAAGGAATCGGTAGTACAAGGAAGAAACTATGTTATGCTTGTCACTCCTTTATATGATGAGTCCCATGTCCGCGGCTGTGTTGCGGTTATCCGTGATATGACAGAAGAACGCCGCCTGGATAAATTGCGGAAGGACTTTATCGCCAATGTTTCGCATGAACTGCGTACACCTATTTCGATGCTTCAAGGATATAGTGAAGCAATTGTTGATGATATTGCAGAAACAAAAGAAGACAAGAATGAATTGGCTCAAATTATTTATGATGAATCGCTTAGGATGGGCAGACTTGTCAATGAATTGCTGGATTTGGCAAGGATGGAAGCAGGACAAATTCAGCTCCATAAAGATTCTGTAGCCGTTCAAGCATTTGTAGAGCGGATTGTTCATAAGTTTCAGGGACTTGCTCAGGAGAATGAAATCGAACTTTCCTTAACGATGGATATGCATGAACAAATTGGTGAAATGGACCCCGATCGGGTAGAACAGGTTTTAACTAATTTAATCGATAATGCCATTCGCCACTCGGAAAAAGGTGGAAAAGTGGAGATTTACGCCTTGAGTAATTCTGATTTCTTTCATGTAGAAGTGAAAGATAACGGCAGCGGCATTCCTGAAGAAGATTTGCCTTTTGTTTTTGAACGTTTCTACAAAGCGGATAAATCCAGAGTGAAGAAAGAAAAACAAGGAACCGGTTTAGGTTTAGCAATTGCAAGAAATATCATTGAAGCACATCAAGGAAAAATCCAGGTAAGAAGTAAGCTGGATATCGGTACAACCTTTAGTTTTGAAATACCTATGAAACATTCCTGAAAAAGGATAAATATGATAATATAATGATATATAACCGAGAGACAGGAAGGGCATAGATAGATGCTAAAAAGGTAATAGTCTGGAAAAAGGCTGTTACCAAAGGCAGGCCCTTTTTTCTCTCTGTTATGATATAACTAAAAGCATCTGGATAGCATGGATGACGAGAGGAGATAAAACATATGAACAAATGGTTGAAGTTTTTAGGTATTATGCTGTTATCTTTTACTTTCCTTGCAGCATGCGGTAACGGAGAAGAGGCAGAAGAAAATGAAGACACGAATACTTCTGTCAGCACAAATGAGTCAAGCGGAGAAGAGCAAGAACTTGCCGAAGACGAAGTGCGTTTAACGATATCCATTGATGACGGCAATGAAAGCGTAGCAGAAGAAGTAGCACAAGTAGAAGAAGGAGATATTCTTTTAAATGTGTTGAAGGATTCTTTCTATGTAGAGGAAGAGGATGGATTTATCACTTCCATTGAACGTGTATCAGATGATGAAGAAGAAGGAAAATACTGGATGTACACAGTAGACGGTGAACCTGCACAGGTAGGAGCCGGGGAATACGAATTGAATGGCGGCGAAGAAGTTATATTTGACCTGCAATCGATGGAATAGAAAATGAACACATACAAGCTGACATTACTTGCACTGCTCGCAGCTCTGGCTGTAGCAGGAAGATATGCATTTCAATTTATCCCTAATGTCCAGCCTGTGACAGCAATTATTATTTTAACAGGTATTTTTCTCGGACCGCTTTCATCTCTTTTACTAGGGATATTAACCGTATTTCTGTCGAATATGTTACTTGGAATGGGGATATGGACAATTTGGCAGATTATTGCATGGTGCTTGATTGGTTTAGCAGCTGGAGCTATGGGCATGATTTGGAAAAGAGTGCCTTTTCTCTTCATGGTTCTTTTCTCGGTTTTTAGCGGTTATCTTTACGGTTTTATTATTTCTTTAACTACCTATCAGGTAACAGGACATTTCTGGCCATATTATCTGGCCGGGCTTCCTTTTGATACAGCACATGCTATTGGTAATGCCGTGTTTACCGCGCTGCTTTATCCATTACTCCGTGTATTGTTTCGAAAGTATGCTAAAAATAGATTTCAAATGAAAGATTCACAATAATAACCACAGAAAAGGCTGCTAATCAGCAGCCTTTTCTGTGATTACTCAACCTGAAACAGCAAGGGTTATATGCTTATTCTTAGGTGCAAAAGTTAAGTGCGGGCCCCTGATTTTCATGAAGAAACTGTATAGAGAGAGGTTTTGTTATGATTTCCAAATATATAAACAACGACGTTTTCGTGGTATACTTTTTATGAAAATAAAGTAGTTCTATATAATTGAAAACAGAAATCCGGCGAATGGAATATGTTTATGGCTATCTTTTCCATTTGGATGTTTTCAGTACGATTGGTGGTGTCAGAATGCTTTTTCAAGGAATTCTTATCGATTGTTTTCAAAAAATAAATCAAGAACGTACATCTTCCAGTGTTTTTAATCTGTTAACCGGGAAAAAAGCCATTCAGACGATACAAGATGCCAGGTTTTATCAAATTGCTGACTATTATGGGATTTATCCGGATTTGAGCAAAGAAGAATATAACCAGCAGCTTCGTCAATTGCTGGATGCAGCATATATGCTGGAGGATGAAACACACAAACTGTACATAACAGATAAAGGACAAGCATGGCTCTCTTCCCGCAAAGCAGATCTTGGCGGTTTTCAAGGATCGAAGTACGCAAATATCGTTGAACCATTTAAGCAGCGCTTTCTGCTTTTTATCCAGACTTTCACAAACACCTCGAAGAACCAATACCGTTTCATCCCAATTACCGATCATTTTGAAATTGAACAGTTTATAAAACAAATTTATAAACAATATAAGCATCGTTCTGCAGAGGTACTGCAACAATTGTATACAGAGCTGACAGAAGCTCTATCTGGAATGTCTGATTTAGAGGCCAGCATGTTTGTCGACCGGATCACCAGCTTTTATTCCTATGGCAGCAGTTTGCAGCAGCTTTCCCAAGATTATCAGCTTTCTATTTCGGATTGCTATCTGATTTTGCAGAAAACATTTTATCATTTGCTGCGCGTGCAGGAATCTAGCACAAATTATCCGATGCTTCATCTTTTAACGAAACATTTGCAAACGTCTCATACAACCTTGAGTCAAACAGCACAGTTTACACGACGGTTATTACAAAAAAACCGCTCTTTTGAAGAGATTATGCAGATCCGCAAGTTAAAAGCGAATACGATACAGGATCATCTCGTGGAGATTGCGATGCAGGAAGAAACTTTTCCTTTTTTTGATTACTTGGATTCTGTTGCTTATGAAGAGATTAAAACAGCTGTACATACCAAACAAACATATCGTTTAAAAGAAATAAAAAATAATGTTCATCCGGATATCACTTACTTTCAGATTCGTTTGGCATTGGTTTTATATAATAAGTAGGGAGTGAAAAAGATGCGTTTAGAAGAAGCATTACGTTATTATTTTGATTATGACAGCTTCCGACAAGGACAAGAAGAAATTATCAGAGATGTCCTGCGCGGGGAGGATGTACTTGGCGTATTGCCGACAGGTTCCGGTAAATCTATCTGTTACCAGCTCCCTGCAAAATTGCTGGACGGCATCACCATTGTCGTTTCTCCATTAATTTCTTTAATGATTGATCAGGTAAAGGAATTAAAAGCGGCATCTTTTAAAGAAGTAATCGCATTAAACAGTTTTATGCCTTTTCCGGAGCAACAGAGAGCACTAAATCAATTACACACATACCGGCTTATTTTTGTATCCCCGGAATGGCTGCAAAAAAGCACACATCAACATTATCTCAAACAGTTGCCAATTAAACTGTTTGTTATTGATGAAGCGCACTGCATCTCACAGTGGGGGCATGAATTCCGACCGGATTATCAGCGGCTTGCGGAAGTGATAGAAACATTAAATCACCCGCCGGTGTTAGCGTTGAGTGCGACGGCAACTCCGGATGTGCAAGCAGATATTATCAAGAGCTTGCGGAAGCCGGCCATGAAAAAACACATCTATCCAATGGATCGAAAAAACATTGCTTTTTGCATAGAAGAAGTAGAAAATGATCAGGAGAAATTAAAGCGTATAACAGAGATAACGGCGTCTTATACCGTTCCTGCATTAATTTATTTTACAAGCAGGCAAACAGCAGAGGAGACGGCCTTATCCTTGTCTATCAAACATCCGAATCGAAACATTGCCTACTATCATGGCGGAATGGAAGCATCTGAACGCCTGCGAATTCAACAGCAGTTTATGAATAATCAAATTGATATAATCTGTTGTACAAGCGCCTTTGGGATGGGGATTAATAAACCGGATATCAGGGTGATTATTCACTATCATCTCCCGCTCCAGATTGAATCGTATATTCAAGAGGTGGGGAGAGCCGGAAGAGACGGAAAATCAAGTTTGGGAGTTATATTTTACCAAAAAGGGGATTTTCGTCTGTCGGCAAGTATGGTTAAAAATGAACTGCCACGGGTGGAAGATATAGACCGTCTGGCTGCAGTGATTCTAAATGGTCAACAGCATCGCGTAGATTTACCATCTCCCGATCAGCTGTATATGTTTCTCGATATTAATGAAGGAGCGGCACGGTTTATTCAAAGACAGCTGCAAAAACACGACCTTATTCGTAATAATGAGTGGTCGATGGATGAAAGGAAATGGAAGCAGGCCAGAGATAGTATCATGCATTATTTAGAGGAAAGAAAACAGTATAAAAACAGCAAATTGAATGAATTATATCAGTGGGTGCAGACAGAAGAATGCCTGCGAAAAACACTTTATCAACCTTTTCAGGATGATTTCGAGGAACCCTTAGAGCAATGTTGCAGCAATTGCGGATTCGATTGGGGCAAGTGGAACCCGGAACCTTCTTTTGAAACTTCGAAAACATTACATCAGGGAAATTGGCGCAAAAAATTGCAGAAAATCTTGCATGTAACTGAGGTTCAAGATGAAACAATCTGAATTAATCAAACAACTGTCTAACAAAGAACTGCGAATACAGTTATTTTTTTCACAAGGACTATTATTATTGGCAGCGGTTGTGCTGAGCTTTTTTCTGTTTGATTCGTTTTTCGATTGGTTTCATCTTTTCAGCTGGAACCCGAGGGAAATGATCATTTTCGGCCTTTTATCCGCTGTGCTGATTGTTCTGGTTGAACTTTCTGTTATGTATATAACACCGAGAAAATGGCGGGATGACGGCGGAATAAATGAACTCATATTTCAAAACCAGCCAATAAGTTTTATTTTTGTATTTACGCTTGCTGTCGCCATTTGTGAAGAGTTGTTATTCAGGGGTGTTATCCAGACAACATTTGGGTATGTATTTGCAAGTATTCTTTTTGCTCTTGTTCATATCCGCTACTTAAAGAAACCCTTACTTTTTCTGGCTGTTTTGTTTCTTAGTTTTTATATCGGATGGGTTTATGAATATACAGCGAATTTAATTGTACCGATTGTCATGCATTTTTTCATTGACTTTCTACTTGGTTTAGTTATACGGTTAAAGAAATGAGGTGGTCGTATTGAGCTCCAAACAAAATGATCAGGCAGAAGCTTTAAGACAAGCCATTGAAGATGTCACTGAACATCAATCAGAACAGCAAATTGAAGAATCGAAACAAACGGAGAAAAACAATAACGAAACAACGGAGCAGACAAAGATGGAAGTCGATATATTGAACTTGCCTCCAAGAAATGAAGTGCATAAAAACAACCGTAAAATGCGTATTAAATTGAGAATGCCGCTATTGCGTTTTCTTTTTGTATTGGTTTTACTTCTTGTGATTGCCGGTGTCATCGTCTGGTTTATTTGATTTGGAACAAGTATTTTCAAATAAGCATAATAGGATTCAACAGACACATAAAATGTTATAATCAGGGTAGAAGTATAGAGAGCTATTTGAATAACATACAATCTATATATTTTATGCACATATAAAAACCCATTTTCAAAACGATACAAGCAGGTTGTGTTCATCATTTGGAGTTCGTGCATATATTAATATTAATACTTGTTGCAAAAGCGAAGAAGATAAGGGGGATGCAGTATGCGGATCGAACGCCTTTCGACAGACCAATTTAAAATTTTTCTTACGTTCGATGATCTTATTGAAAGAGGATTTACCCGTGAGGACTTATGGCATGATGCATCTAATGTCCGTACATTATTCAGCGATATGATGTACGAAGCAAGCAGTGAACTCGGAATGGAGTTTGAAGGAATGTTACTTGTGCAGGTACACCTTATGCAGGCTCAAGGAATGCATATTTTTGTAACGCATCAATATGATGATTTGGATATAGAAGAAGATGATGAATATATTGAAATGAAAGTCACACTGGATGAAAGTAAAGAGCTAATATTCTCCTTTGACGATTTTGAAGATGTTATTGGAGTGGCAAGTTATTTATCAAATATGCACATTAAAGAGTCGAATGTATATTTTATGGAAAATCGTTACTTTATGATGCTGGATCCTTTTGTTCATACAATCAGTCATAAAGAAAATATCATTGGGCTAATGTCTGAATTTGCTCATCCGAGTATCATAACGTCATACCGTCTGCAGGAATATGGAAAAGTCATTTTTGAAAGAGACGCAATTTCTAAAATCAACCATTATTTTGCTTCTTAAAGAAAAGGTTATATCATGGAAATGAAAGGATTATTTTCTGTTATCACCTTATAGCTGTCCAGCCGCCTCTTTCATTGCATATTTTATACGAAAGTGTATACTGAATTTGGAGTGATTAAAACATTGATATCAAGGCAGGGGGTAAATATTGATGGCAAGCGATAAAGCAGAAGATGCTTCTCAAACAAAAAATCAAGAAAATACAGATGTGTTACATTCGACGTTATCCATTGTGGAAACCGCATTAAATAAACTCGGTTACCCTGAAGAAGTATTTGATTTATTAAAAGAACCATTACGTCTGCTTACTGTCCGTATTCCAGTCCGCATGGATGACGGGAAAGTGCAAGTCTTTACCGGCTATAGAGCGCAGCATAATGATGCAATCGGTCCGACAAAAGGAGGTATCCGATTTCATCCGGATGTTACAGAAACGGAAGTGAAAGCACTTTCTATCTGGATGAGTCTCAAAGCCGGTATTGTCGATTTACCTTATGGAGGAGCAAAAGGCGGTATTATATGTGATCCGAGAAAAATGTCCTTTAGAGAATTGGAATCTTTAAGCCGCGGATATGTTCGGGCTGTAAGTCAGATTGTCGGTCCGACAAAAGATATTCCGGCACCGGATGTATTTACAAATTCACAAATCATGGCATGGATGATGGATGAATACAGTAAAATTGATAAATTAAATAATCCCGGATTTATTACCGGAAAACCAATCGTTCTCGGCGGTTCGCACGGCAGAGAATCAGCTACTGCCAAGGGAGTAACGATTGCGTTAAATGAAGCGGCGAAAAAGAAAGGCATTGATTTAAAAGGAGCCCGTGTGGTTATTCAAGGATTTGGAAACGCAGGAAGTTTCCTGTCTAAATTTTTACATGATGCTGGTGCGAAAGTTGTCGCAATTTCAGATGCTTATGGAGCGTTATACGATCCAAAAGGGTTAGACATTGATTATTTATTGGATCGCCGGGATAGCTTCGGTACGGTGACGAAATTATTTGATCAAACAATTACCAATAAAGAGTTATTTGAACTGGATTGCGATATTATTGTTCCAGCAGCCGTTCAAAATCAAATCACAAAAGAAAACGCACATAATATCAAAGCTTCTATTATTGTTGAGGCGGCCAATGGTCCAACGACCATGGAAGCAACTAGAATACTTACAGAAAGAGATATTCTTATCGTTCCCGACGTGCTGGCTTCAGCAGGGGGAGTTACTGTCTCTTACTTTGAATGGGTACAAAATAACCAAGGCTTCTATTGGACAGAAGAAGAAATAGACAGACGGCTTCATGAAATCATGATGAAATCTTTTAATAGTGTATATAATATGTCAAAAACAAGAAAGATTGATATGAGACTGGCCGCTTACATGGTAGGCGTGCGGAAAATGGCAGAAGCCTCCCACTTTAGAGGCTGGGTGTAACCGAAACATCAAAAGACAATATATAAAAAACTCTTCCAAGCAAAGGGTTTTTTATTTTTGTAAACAACGGACCTTTTCTATTTGCCATGCCGTACGCTTCGTTGTACGATAGATAATGAAAAATTTTTATGTGATATATAATATAAAAAGCGAATGTACCGCATTTGCAAGCGATGGATGAAGGAAGGATAAACAATGCTGGATGAAAAAATAATTATTATCGGAGCCGGTCCATGCGGGATGGCATGTGCATTAGAGCTCCAGAAAAAAGGCGAAAACCCATTATTGATTGAAAAAGGAAATGTGGTACAAACCATTAGCAATTTCCCCACACACCAAACCTTCTTTAGTTCAAGTGACCGATTAGAGATTGGCGGTGTACCGTTTGTTTCAGAAAATAAAAAACCGGTGCGAAATCAGGCAATGGTTTACTACCGGGAAGTGGCTGAAAGAAATGCGCTTCGTATCAACGCATATGAAACATTAGTATCTCTTGAAAAAAACGGCGAAAGTTTTTTTCTAAGAACGGTTAAAAAAGATGGCAGCGAAAATGAATATCGTGCGGAGAAAGTCATTATGGCTACAGGGTATTATGATCAGCCTCATTACTTAGATATTCCTGGAGAATCTCTGCCGAAAGTTATGCACTATTTTAAAGAAGCACATGAATATTTTAATCAGAAGGTAGCCGTTATCGGCGGGAAAAACTCTTCTGTCGATGCGACGCTGGAACTGCATAAAGCAGGAGCAGATATTATCGTTATTTATCGCGGCGATGACTATTCAGAGAGTATAAAACCGTGGATTCTCCCCGAATTCGAATCCCTTGTTCGAAACGGGAAAGTAGATATGGTATTTAACGGAACAGTAACGGAAATCACTGACGCATATCTGACCTATGAAAAAAACGGGCAGGAAATGACAATTGAAAATGACTTTGTCTTTGCTATGACTGGCTACCGCCCGGATTACAGCTTATTGGAACAAGCTGGTGTCCAGATTAATCTTGAAAATGGCAAACCTGTTCATGACGAGAAAACAATGGAAACCAATGTACCAAACTTATATATCGCGGGGGTTGTAGCAGCCGGGTATGATAATAATAAAGTATTTATTGAAAACGGCCGTTTTCATGGCGAACAGATTGCTGCGTCTATTTTCTCTTAAACAGGCAGCGGAAGGTTTTATTTCCTCCCGCTGTCAGATATAATTTTGCAAATTAACACCAAGGCGGAATGATATTTACATAAACGGGTAAAGAAGGTATGTACATGAAAAAAATCTTGATGATTGCAACAGGCGGTACGATTGCAAGTGATAAAAACGAAAGCAGCGGGAAATTAGCATCCGGTGTATTGTCTGGCGAAGAAATTATTGAAAAGTGTGATATCCCGTCCGATATTCAAGTGAAAGTGGATTCTTTCGTTCAAAAAGCGAGCATGCATCTACATTTTTCCGATTTGATCCAAATCAAAGAAAGATTGGATGCGTACGTAAAAAAAGAACATGTTGATGGTATTGTTATCACACAAGGTACGGATACGCTAGAAGAGGCCTCTTATTTTATGCATCTTATTTCCAATTACCGTATTCCGATTGTATTTACCGGTTCACAGCGTTCTCCAAAAGAGATTGGTACAGATTCCTTTATCAATATTAAGAATGCGGTCTTGGCAGCCTGCAGTGAAGACCTAAAAGATGTTGGCGTAACAGTTGTATTCAATGAACGTATTTTCCATTCCCGCTATGTCCGAAAAGAACATGCTTCCAATATTCAAGGTTTTAATGCTTTCGGTTATGGCTATTTAGGGATTATTGACAATAATATGGTCCGCGTATTTCAGAAACCGACTTACCGCGAATATCTAGAAATAACTAAAGGTATTCCTCTTGTAGATATTATCAAAGTGTATATGGATGCGGACGGAAAATACATTCAAGCAGCGATAGACAGCGGTGTAGATGGTCTTATTTTGGAAGGCGTCGGCAGAGGTCAAGTGGCAAAAGAGATGATGCCTGCTATTAAAGCATGTATCCGCCAAGGGATAAAAGTAGTGATTACCACTTCAGCAGTAGAAGGTGAAGTATATCCGACTTATGATTATGAAGGAAGTACTTACGATCTGTTGGAAAATGGTGTTCTTTTAGGAAGAGATTATGATAGTAAAAAAGCAAGAATAAAACTGCTTGCTGGTTTGGCAAGTAACGTGGAGCTCAAACATTTATTTGATATATAATTTTTATCGGACTGGCCTGGAGGTATGTGTTTGCAACATGCGGTAAGATGTCTTTTGACATGCATGAGAAATGCTCCTGCCGTCGATGAAAGAAGAGGAGTAAGGACCCATGATAGCTGCTCTATCTGCCGGTATAGCCCCCGCTGTAGCTTTTATGACATTTATTTATTTACGTGATCGCATTACAGAACCGCTTTGGCTGATAGCGCGTATGTTTATTGCCGGTGCTTTAATTGTTTTGCCGATTATGTTTATTCAGTATGGTTTGCACGCGGAACTGGACCATATCCCGAATGTTATGGAAGCATTTTTGTTCAGTGCATTTTTAGAAGAATTTTTTAAGTGGTTTATGTTTATGTTCTTGATTTATCAGCATGAGGAATTTGATAATCATTACGACGGAATTGTATATGCAAGTGCAATCAGTCTTGGGTTTGCTTCCTTGGAGAATATATTTTATTTACTGTCCAATGGCATTGAATTTGCATGGATGCGGGCACTGTACCCGGTTTCTTCGCATGCTCTCTTTGGCATTATTATGGGATATTATTTAGGGAAAGCAAAAATGAATCCTCGATATAAACGCAGATACCTGACAGTTGCCTTTGTCATGCCTTTTTTATTACATGGTATCTATAACTACATATTGCTCGGATTAAATCAATTTATTATTATCTTATCCCTCTTTTTAATTGGTGTATGGACTTTCGCCATTTACCGCTTAAAGCACGCCAGAATGTATGATGTCCGATTTCCTATTCGGAAAATATATGAGAAAGATAGCTGAAAAGCTGATGGACCCTGTCCGTCAGCTTTTTTACTTGTTATAAAATCTTCGGTTGAAAGAAGTATCAAAAATAATCTGTTATCCGCAATCAATATGATTTCTATTGATCATGTATAAAAAGAAGAATTGCACAAAAAATAGCCTTAGATAAATATTACTCTCTTTATTCTTTTTATAGCAGGATGACTGATAAGGACTGGGGCTGCAATTACGCCCCACCGAAAACCATTGCGTTTAGTCGTCCCATTGAAGAGCTCTTGTAAGGTTCCTGCTTCAAGAAATACATGAAAGTAAGATTTCTAAGCGGAAGATTTAAAAAGAAGAAAAGAGGAAGAATTGGAGGCATCAATATGATACATCATCACAGATCCATGATTTACAGCTTCACACTCTTGGCAATTCTATCTGTATTTATGTTCACGAAACCAGAGCAAACAAATGCATTTAGTGATCAAGTGATTCAACAAGGAGCAGTAGGGGACGACGTCATTGAATTACAAGCCAGATTAAAACATATCGGTTTTTATAATGGCGAGATTGACGGTGTTTTCGGCTGGGGAACTTACTGGGCTTTAAGAAATTTCCAATATGAATTTGGTATGGAAATAGACGGCATGGCTGGACAAGCAGCAAAGGATAAGCTCACACAAGCGACAGAATTTGATAAAGAAAAGGTGCAGCAAGAAATGTACGGAACCGGAAATGGTTCTGCTTCATCAGGAGGAAATAATGGAGGCGGGGAAAGTACACCTACGAGTTCAGTAAACGTTCCTCAAGGATATTCTAATAATGATATCCAGCTGATGGCAAATGCAGTATATGGGGAAGCAAGAGGCGAGCCTTATGAAGGGCAAGTAGCCGTTGCGTCGGTTATCCTGAATCGGGTAAACAGCGAATTATTTCCTGATACCGTATCCGGCGTTATCTTTGAACCGAGAGCATTCACAGCCGTTGCAGATGGGCAAATATGGCTGGAACCGAATGAACAAGCCAGAGAAGCAGTGCTTGACGCGATTAATGGGTGGGATCCTTCCGGCAACGCAATCTATTACTTCAATCCGGATACCGCAACATCAGGATGGATTTGGACAAGGCCACAGATTAAAAAAATCGGAAAACATATATTCTGCAATTAGAAAGGTGTGAAAAAGAATGTATCGATGGATTACCATTACATTATTGACTGTAGCTCTTATTTCTGTTTCCATTTGGGGCTACTATACAAATAAACAAAAAAATGATTTATATGTACAAGCAGAAAATGAATATCAGAGATCCTTCCATGAGCTCACCTATAATATGGATGTACTAAACGATCAGATAGGAACCTCATTAGCAATGAATTCACCTGATAAATTATCACCGCAATTTGTGGATATTTGGCGTATCAGTTCGGATGCACACGCCAACACAGGCCAGCTTCCAATGGGATTGCTCCCGATTCACAAAACAGAACAGTTTCTATCTGAATTAGGAGATTTCACTTATCAGACTGCTGTTCGTGACTTGGATGATGACCCGTTAACGGATGAAGAAACAGCGCAACTAGAAGAATTCTACCAACAATCCGGGCAAATACGAGATGAACTTAGGGAAGCGCAGCATGTTTCCTTAAGTGACGGATCAAGGTGGATGGATGCAGAACAGACTTTATTAAATAAGGATGAAGCTGAAGAGAATGATATGGTGAACAGTTTCCAAACAGTGGAAGACTCTTTTGATACTTCTACGGAAGAAACACCAGAAGACAGTACAACCAGCACGAGAACAGAAGATCATTCTTATAAAAATGTAACAGGTGACGAACTCACAGAAGAAGAGGCATTAAAAGAAGCTGAAAAGATTTTTGGCAAGGAAAATGAGACGGATTGGTCGATTACGAAATCAGGTGATGGAGCAATAACACCGATGTACAGCGTTTCGTATGATGAAAATGGAGAAAGAGGCTATGCAGATTTAACCGTGCAGGGGGGTCACCCGCTTCACTTGTTAGTTTCCAGAGATATAGGAGAAAAACAGATCAGTTTGAATGAAGGCAATGACATTGCCGAAAATTACCTTTCCGAACTCGAGTTCAATGACATGGAGCTTTTCCAAAGCAGTGAATATGATCAGGTCGGTGTATATTCCTTTGTTTATGAAGATAATGGCGTGCGGGTATTCTCGGATGCTGTGGAAGTAAAAGTAGCTTTGGACAATGGAGACATTACAGGGTTGACGGCAAATAATTACTTTAAAAATCATACAGAACGGGAAATACCAGAACCTGATATTTCAGAAGAAGAAGCCCGTGAGGCAGTGAACCAGGACGTTACTATTCAAGAGAATCATTTAGCGATTGTTGATGATGACCAGGGTGAAGAAGTTCTCGTCTATGAATTTTTAGGAACCAGGGATGACGCGACATATCGAATATTTATTAATGCAGAGACAGGAGAAGAAGAGAAAATTGAGAAGTTGACGGATGCAGAAATTAATTATAATTCTGTGTTATAAAGGATTTACAATGAAACAGCTTTCGAAAAGGGATTTTTCTTATTTTCGAAAGCTGTTTTATCAATATTTTAGAAATGCCGGAGCAATGACGTCGGAATATTCCCATGTAATTCCTGTCATGCTCACGGCTGTTTAATCAATTGCAGATATGTTATGATAATAAAGTGAAGAACTTGCTTGGCATTCGTCAGGCTTTTTAATGGCAGGAGTGAAAAGAATGGAAAGTATTTCGATTGCAATTGACGGCCCGGCGGCAGCTGGAAAGAGTACAGTTGCCAAGCAGATTGCAAAAAAACTGGGAATTATTTATGTGGATACAGGAGCGATGTATAGAGCTCTCACTTATCAAGCGCTGCTAGATAATATCAATTTGGAAGATGAAAAAGCAGTGATGGAAATGTTGAAAAAAATCGATATCAGACTTGCACAACACGAAGAAGGGCAACACGTATTTATCAACGAAAAGGATGTCACCGAAGCTATCCGCTATCCCGATGTGACAGCATCCGTTTCAGTGATTGCAAAACACCCGCTGGTTCGAAAAGAGATGGTGACAGCACAACAGGAACTTGCACAAGATCATAGTGTAGTAATGGATGGACGCGATATAGGATCCCATGTTCTGCCGAATGCAGATGTAAAAATATTCCTTGTTGCTTCTGTAACCGAGCGGGCCAAACGCCGCTTCGAGGAAAACAAACAAAAAGGCATCCCCGCTGACTTACATACACTGGAAAAAGAAATAGAGAAACGGGATGAATTAGATTCTACCCGTGAAGCATCCCCATTAGTTCAAGCAGATGATGCGATTGAATTGGATACGACGTCCTTGTCCATTGAAGAAGTGACAGAGAAAATTCTCGGCATTTGCCAGCCATTTATCAAGAAACCTGGTGTCCAGTAAGCTCAAACAAATGTCTTCGATATACCTGTATGAACGCATATTGAGGTCCGGAGACTGCAATGACAAGTCGCCTGAATGTATTCGGGAGAGTTTCTTTCAACGTTAAGTCTGTCCTGTTAAACAGAAAAGCGTGAGAGAGCAGGAGGGATTAAATGTTATATCATCTGGCGAAAAATCTCATCATGATTCTTTTTTATCCATTATTCCGGATTAAAGTAACTGGAAAGCATCATATCCCAAAAGAAGGGCCGGTTATTATTTGTACTAACCATACTTCTAATCTGGATCCTCCTGTAGTAGGAATTACAGCTTCCAGGACCATTTATTTTATGGCAAAGGAAGAGCTTTTTGAAGGGAAATTTTTCGGAAGGTTATTACGAAAAGTTCATGCTTTTCCTGTTAAAAGAGGATTAGCTGATCGAAATGCTTTAAGAAGCGGCTTAAAATTTTTAAAAGACGGGGAAACACTCGGTTTATTTCCCGAGGGAACTAGAAGTAAGGATGGGAAACCGGGACAAGCGTTGCCTGGCGTCGGATTTTTTGCACTCCGGTCACAAGCAGAAGTTGTTCCTTGTGTGATTATCAGTGATTATAAATTATTTCGGCGGACGAAAGTTGTTTACGGAAAACCAATGGATGTAGAATCATTTCGAAAAAACAAAGCTTCTGCAAAAGAAATGTCAGAGGGAATTATGGAAGAAATCAGAAATTTATACGAAATTCATAAAAATTAATTGTCTTTACTTGACAAATAATACGAATTATTAGAAGTTATATGTAAGAGTATAATGAATCATCATTTTACTATTCGAATGTGTGAATAGGTGAACTGTAACTAGGAGGCTAAGGATATGAGTGAAGAAAATAAAGACCTTCAGGTGTTAGAAGTTGGCACAACGGTAACAGGGACTGTGGTGAAATTAGAAGAAAAGCAGGTTCTTGTAGATATCGGTTACAAAACAGAAGGTATTTTACCGATAAGCGAACTTTCCACACTTCATGTAGAATCTACTACTGATGTACTATCAGAAGGAGAAGAAGTGACTTTAAAAGTGAAAAAAATCGATGATGATGAAGTAGTTTTATCCAAAAAAGCGGTCGATGCAGAGCAATCCTGGGACGAACTTGAAAGAAAATATGAACAGGGAGAAGCTTTCGAAACAACCGTTAAAGAAGTTGTTAAAGGCGGTCTTGTTGTAGACGTCGGTGTACGGGGCTTTATCCCGGCATCATTAGTAGAAACGTATTACGTGGAAGATTTCAGTGATTATCTGGATCGTACTTTAAAAGTAAAAATTACAGATATTGACCGCTCTCAGAACCGTGTTATTCTTTCTCATCGTGCTATTGTGGAAGATGAAGAAAAAGAAAGAAAAGAAAAAGTGCTGCAGTCATTAAATCCTGGAGATGTGATTGATGGGGTTGTTCAACGCATTACCAATTTTGGTGTGTTTGTAGATTTAGGGGGCGTTGACGGACTTGTCCATATCTCTCAACTAGCACATGAACATGTTGAAAAAGCTTCAGATGTTGTTGCAGAAGGAGACACTATGAAGGTGGAGGTTATTTCTGTCGATTTAGACAGTGAACGTATCTCTCTATCTCATAAGAACACCTTGCCTGGACCTTGGGCAGAGGTAAGTGAAAAAATTAAACCTGGCGCTACGGCAGAAGGCGTTGTAAAAAGACTGGTCAGCTTCGGAGCATTCGTGGAACTGTTACCTGGAGTTGAAGGGCTTGTTCATATTTCTCAAATCGCTAACCGTCATATCGGTACGCCGCAGGAAGTCTTGGAAATCGGACAAACTGTGACGGTAAAAGTATTGGATGTAAATGAAGAAGAGCAGCGTATCTCCCTTAGCATGAAAGAACTGGAGCAAGAACAAGAAGAGAAAGATTATAAGCAATATGAAAAATCCGAAGATCAGCCAGGCTTCCAACTTGGTGATGTTATCGGCGATCAATTGGACAAATACAAATAAAGAAAAATCAAAAGCTGTACATGTCTATGTGCAGCTTTTTTTGATTAAAAAAAAGATTTAAATTCACTGACAATTTTTTATAGGAAGAGTAAGCGCAGCAGCGGTTTTAATAGACCGAGTAATCAAAGGTCTCAATGTTGTCAGGTTAATGAATTTTGTGAAATTTACTCAAATTATGCGCTTAAGAATAAGCATATAAACCTTGCTGTTCCAGGATAAACATGCTCTCTATTATTATGCTTGCTTTTGGTTAGAGCCTCCTTCTATTTTTTGAACAGGATATGGTGTATAGCTTCCGCTCCGGCCAAGCCCTACGCTTTCCGACGTACAACTCTTTTAGATGGAGCGAGTAAGCGCAGCTCCAGCCCCAGGACGTGCAAGTGCAGGCGTTGTGACAACTCTTTTAGATGGGGTGAGTAATCGCAACCCCAGGAGTCACGGTTTTAGCCTGCAAACTACTTAGGAGTCTACGTGGTTGGCCTGCGCTCTAATAGGATGCTACAGCGTTTGGAAGAAATAACATCCTAATGGAGTTAAATGATTTTATTTGTTCAACTATTTCATGTATAGAATACCCTACTAGCGGAGGCGGACCGTTTTGACTCCTGAGGGATCAGCACCCTCTGAAGATCCACTTTTGCCAAGCGATCTTCTTGGAAAAAGTTAGCTGAAGAGCGTGCCCCTAGGAAAGCAAAACGGTCCGCCGCAGCGGTTATACTAACCTAACAACATTGGTAAGCGCAATGGTTTTCGGTGGGGCGAGTAAACGCAGCCCCAGTCCCATCCAAGGAAAAGAATCATGCTTTTGCTAAGTTTTCTTTAAATAATCCGCTTAAAATGAGCCATACTAACACGTAAGAAAAAGAGGTGATATGTATGGAAATTGAATCTTACCTGAATGTTATTTTATTTGGGGTTGTTGCAGGGACACTGTCCAGGTTAATCACTTTGCGGAGCGATTACAGGCAGTATCCTACATATCTGCATGGGCGGATTATTCATGTATCATTAGGTTTTATTTCTGCAGCGCTAGGCGCGCTAGCTATCCCTGCGCTGTTAGAATTAGAATTTACCGCTGTTACTTTTTTAACGGTGGCCGCAACACAGTTTAGAGATGTCCGAAATATGGAAAGAACAACGTTAACGGAACTTGATCAATTTGAACTGGTTCCCCGAGGAAATACGTACATTGAAGGAATCGCTATTTCCTTTGAAGGAAGGAACTATCTTGTGATGTTTACTGCCTTTTTAACTTCTCTGGCTTATGTGACATGGGGATGGTTTCCTTCCACAGTGGTCGGCGTATTAGCAATCGTTGCGTCACTCAGCTTCATGAGCGGTTCTACATTAAAAGATATTGTCGAAATAGAAGAATCCGAGCTCTCTTTTGATGGAGCGGGCCTGTATGTCGATAATATTTACATTATGAATATCGGGCTGGATGAAAGGCAAGAGGAAATTTCAAAATATGGAATGGGCTTCATATTAAAACCAAAAAACTTAAATATTGTTACTACACTAAGTAATTTAGGGCAGCAACAGGCCATTTTACATGATGCTTCCGCTACGCTGGGAGTCTATAAAGACGCAGGAACTCCTGCATTAACTCCTTTAATAAAACGAGATCTAGACGATGGCAGATTGGGCGTTTTTATCCTGCCGCTTGTGCGGGATACAGAACTGGCTAAAAAGGTGATCGGCTCTGTACCGGTTTTGGAGAATGCCATTAAAATGCCTTCTGAAGCAACATTTTTAAAAGGAGGGAAAAAGTAAATGATTGTCGAAAAAGCAATTTTGGCTGTGGTTACGACAAAAGAAGAAAGCGTTGGAGGAGGCGCCCCTATTTTTATCTGCTCATCAAAGGAAGAACTGGCCTTATTTGCAAACAATCTGGAAGCCATAATAGATGGAATTGCTCACCGATTGAGTGAGGAAGTCTATATTATTGTCAAACATTAACGATGAAACCGAAAATCCAAAAGCCTGTTCGGTATTCTTGTAACAAGCTTTTTAAAGATGCGCTTATATATTTCGTTGTGGAACTTTCTTACTTTTGCTAGAATAAGACTGAGGTGCAGTCAGACTTCTATTGTACTGCACGTTAGTACCTACTGTTATATTGAGAAGGAATTTTGAAAAAGAGAGGATGTTCCTTACGTGAGGAAATCTGTAGTAGCGATTGTTGGTAGACCAAATGTTGGTAAATCAACCATCTTTAATCGATTAGTTGGAGAAAGGATATCCATCGTGGAAGATACACCTGGTGTTACCCGCGATCGTATTTATTCGGAAGCAGAATGGTTAAATCAACCATTTAACATAATAGATACTGGTGGTATTGAAATGGTCGATGAGCCATTAATAAATCAAATGAGACAGCAGGCTGAAATTGCGATTGATGAAGCAGATGTTATTGTTTTTATGCTGAATGGCAGAGAAGGCATCACTGCAGCCGATGAAGAGGTTGCAAAGCTTTTATTCAAATCAAACAAGCCTGTTGTCTTAGCGGTAAATAAAATGGATAATCCAGATATGCATGAAATGATTTATGAATTTTACGCATTAGGATTCGGACAGCCATTCCCTATTTCCGGGACACATGGGCTAGGCCTGGGGGATATGCTCGATGAAGTGTTCAAATATTTCCCGGATAATACAGGAACCGAAAAAGACGATGATACCATTTATTTCAGTGTCATCGGCCGTCCAAATGTAGGGAAATCATCCCTGGTGAATGCCTTATTAAATGAAAACCGTGTTATCGTCAGTGAGATAGAAGGTACGACACGGGATGCTGTTGATACCAAATTACGCAAAGATGAACAGGATTTTGTCATTACTGATACAGCAGGAATGCGTAAACGCGGCAAAGTATATGAAGGCACTGAAAAATATAGTGTTTTAAGGGCTATGCGGGCGATTGAACGCTCTGACGTTGTTCTGGTACTGATTGATGCAGAAACAGGCATCAGAGAGCAGGATAAAAAGATTGCCGGGTATGCACATGAAGCAGGACGGGCCATTGTTATTGTTGTGAATAAATGGGATACCGTTAACAGTGATGAAAAAGCAATGAAAGATTTTGAAACAAAAGTCCGAGCACATTTTCAATATTTAGATTATGCTCCTATTGTATTTTTATCGGCGAAAACAAAAAAACGGCTGCATACGTTGATTCCAATGGTTAAATTAGCAAGTGAAAGCCATGCCAGACGTATCCCGACAAATGTCCTGAACGATGTAATTATGGATGCCATCGCAATGAATCCGACACCTACACTGAAAGGAAAAAGGCTGAAAGTGTTATATGCTACTCAGGTAGCTGTGGAACCGCCGAGCTTTGTTGTGTTTGTCAATGATCCGGAATTAATGCATTTCTCTTATAGAAGATTTTTAGAAAATAAAATTAGAGACGCTTTTGATTTTACAGGAACACCGATTAAATTATTTGCACGCGAGAGACGATAAAAAGGGGAGATATATGATGAGTAAGGTTGTAGTACTTGGTGCAGGGAGCTGGGGGACAGCACTTGCAATTGCTTTAGCTGATAACGGGCATGAAGTGCGCATGTGGGCACACCGGAAAGAACATGTAGATGAAATAAACCGCACACATCGGAACGACAAATACCTGGATGTGGATATTCCAAATAACATCACTGCATTTCACCACATGGAAGAAGCAACAAAAGATGCCGAAGCAGTGATTGTCGTAGTGCCGACCAAGGCCATACGAGAAGTTTGCGGGCAGCTTAAAAATTATATCACGTCAAGTACGCAAGTTATTCATGCCACAAAAGGAATCGAACCTGGCACGCTAAAGCGTGTATCCGAAATGATTGCTGAGGAAATGCCTGATTTCCCTTATGAAAATATTGTGGTTTTATCCGGACCGAGTCACGCGGAAGAAGTGGCACTGCGCCATCCAACAACGGTATCTGCATCAGCACTTAACTTGGACAGTGCACGTCAGGCTCAGGATTTATTCAATAGTGAAAATTTACGTGTTTATACGAGTGACGACATCGTAGGTATCGAAGTAGGCGGAGCGCTCAAAAATATCATTGCTCTGGGAGCTGGTATATCAGACGGTCTCGGCTACGGAGATAATGCAAAAGCTGCACTGATTACACGCGGTCTGGCTGAAATTGCTCGCCTCGGTACAACACTTGGAGCAAATCCATTAAGTTTCCTCGGACTTTCTGGTGTAGGTGATTTAATCGTTACCTGTACGAGTCCGCATAGCCGAAATTGGAGAGCGGGAAACCTGTTAGGCAAAGGAATGATCCTGGATCAAGTATTAGAGGAAATGGGCATGGTTGTAGAAGGCGTTCGTACGGTTCAAGCAGCCAATCAATTTGCGAAAGAACAAAATGTAGAAATGCCGATTACCCAAGGTCTTTATCAAGTGCTTTTTGAAGATAAAGCCCCTAAAGACGTTGTAGATGAATTAATGACCCGTTCCAAACGTCAAGAAATAGATGATATCAGCAACCTTTTAAAAGAACGTTATTCGGATAAGTAACACATCATAATCCTCCTGGCATATACTGTGATGAATGAAATGCAAGGAGGAAATCATGTGAATAATTTTCAAAAAGGTATGTTTGATAAAATACAAAAAAACAGCAATATTAACCCGGAGGAAGTATACAAAGTAGCTGATTCGGTAAAGCATGCTGATTTTTCGGATGAAAAAACCGTACGGAATCTAGTTAACCAGCTTTCAAAAATGGCGAACAAACCCCTTTCCAAAGAACAAGAAGACAAAATTGTAAAATCCGTCGTTAATGGGAAAATGCCCGGTGACGCCAACTCGCTAAATAACCTGTTTAAAAAATAGGGTTATGCTGCAGTGTAACTGGCTGAGACATCGAAAGCCAGTAACGAGGGATGCGTTCTTGCCTGCAAAATGCAGGTCACCATGGTGTCTGAGATACGACGCCGTGAACTTCGTTTTTGTTCCTTTCATATTCAGCGGGATTGAAAAAATCCCTGCTGAATAAAGTTTTACTTTATAGGCAATTGAGTATACGAATTTTGAAAATGATGCATAAGATAAATCGCACCAGCATTCAAGGAATAGAGTTGCTGAGGATTTTATTTAGTCAGCCTATGGTAAAGTTGCCCCCTTTGCCATAGGCTTTTTACACGCCTCTGTTTGTTTCCATTATATTCTGTATGTAAGCCTGTGGACAGTTTTTCGGTGTTGTTCAATGTTTCGTCAGTAAAGGGGAAGCATATTGTTTAAAAATTATGTTATAATAACGTCTGGCAGAATGTATTTTGATTGAAATAGGGGTGAAAGCTTTGTCAGTATCCATGTTAATGATGTATATATCCTTTGTCGGGATGTTTTTATTAATCTTAGCTACCGGCTTGATTGTTTGGAGCAGAACGAAATTAAAAGGCTGGTTTGGCAGTATTGTTACTTTGATAGCTTACTTAAGTCTTGTCAGCGGAGCTTTGATTATTTTATTTGTTACGTTTAGCGGACCAACCAGATAGGAAAGGGAGTTTCATGATGAGATATACATATTTAGCGGCAATACCCTTCATTCTCCTGCTCTTAAGCGGCTGTATGTACCCGCAGAGTGAACGGACAGAAAATCAGGTTTCGAATGAGGAGCAGTTAACTGTTGTCCAACAAGCTGTTGAATCGTACAGAGAAGGAGAAGACGGTTTAGTGCCAATCCAGACCAAAGACAATGATACGCATATTTATGAAAAATATTTAATCGATTTCAGACCAATGCAGGAAAAAGGCTATATTTCAGAAATACCGGGAAATGCTTTTGAAGAGGGTGGTGTCTATCAATATACCATTGTTGATCCAGAAGAGGACCTTAAAGTCAGACTGATTGATTTACAGACTACAGAAGAATTACGAAGTGTAAACATTCGACTGGATACTTATAGACAAGAACACACGTATCCGGCTTTTGGACAGAAAATCACAGACCAGGTATATTCCGTAGATTATGAAAAACTTGGATTACAAGAAGCGCCGACAGTGCAAAGCCCTTTTACACAAGCTGATTTGCCAATTGTAATGGATTTGGAAGGCAATTTATATATTGATTATGCTTATGATTTGAATCAGGCGCTGGAAGAAACAGACCATGATTATGAAGAAGGCGATGATATCCGTCCCCTCTTAGTAGATGATTCGTCATTTGTCCCTGCATATTCCATGCCATATACCGTGGAAGATGGACAAGCCGTATTTATGGAAGACGAATAAACAAACAGCCGTACAATGAATGTGCGGCTGTTTTTATGCGTGAAAACAAAATAGAATAAATAAATTCAGGCTGCATACACATGAACTATAAGGTTTGTTTTATCTGATGCAAATAAAAATATGTGAAACCAGTCATAATCCATTAGGACAACATCATAGACTGTTATTGTCCAACTATTACGGGTGATGTATATCAAAGTACGGAGATCGGGAGGGGATCTTTTGGAAAAAACAGATATTTTTAAAGATATATCGAAACGTACAAATGGCGACATATATCTTGGAATCGTCGGAGCAGTCCGTACGGGAAAGTCCACCTTTATTAAGAAATTCATGGAGTTAGTTGTGCTTCCTAATATTGAAAGCGAAAGCGAAAGAGCAAGAGCACATGATGAATTACCGCAAAGTGCTGCAGGGAAAACCATTATGACAACAGAGCCAAAATTTGTTCCGAATCAAGCCGTTCAAGTGAATGTAGAAGATGGATTAGATGTCAATGTCCGTCTCGTTGACTGTGTTGGATACGCTGTAGAAGGTGCGAAAGGGTTTGAGGATGAAAACGGTCCGCGTATGATTCATACACCATGGTACGAGGACCCGATCCCGTTTCATGATGCAGCGGAAATCGGAACACGTAAAGTTATTCAGGAGCATTCTACCATTGGTGTTGTCGTAACTACAGATGGGACCATTGGAGAAATAGACAGAGAAGACTACATCGAAGCAGAAACGAGGGTTATTGAAGAGTTAAAAGAGGTTGGCAAACCTTTTATTATGGTAATTAACTCAACAGAACCGCACAGCCAAAAAACGGCCCTGCTTCGGGAAGAGCTGATAGAGGAACATGATATTCCTGTGTTGGCTATGAGTGTTGAAACAATGACGGATCATGACGTTTACAGTGTATTACGTGAAGCATTATTTGAATTCCCGGTTCTTGAAGTAAATGTGAACCTGCCCAGCTGGGTCATGGTATTAAACGAAAATCACTGGCTTCGAAAGAATTATCAAGAAGCCATTCAAGATACAGTGAAGGATATCAAACGCTTGCGTGATGTCGACCATATTGTCGGCTATTTCAGAGATTATGAATATATTGAAGGGGCTAACTTAGCTGGTATGGAAATGGGAGATGGTATTGCTGAAATTGATTTACATGCTCCCGATCAATTATATGATCATGTCCTAAAGGAAATCGTTGGAGAAGAAATTCGCGGGAAAGATCATTTACTAGAGTTGATGCAGGACTTTGCCTATGCAAAGCGTGAATACGATCAAGTTTCCGGGGCTTTGCAAATGGTAAAACAAACTGGTTATGGTATTGCTGCACCAACTTTAGAAGATATGCAGCTGGATGAACCGGAAATCATCCGTCAGGGATCCAGGTTTGGTGTCCGTTTAAAAGCGGTTGCTCCGTCTATTCATATGATTCGGGTCGAAGTGGAATCGGAATTTTCCCCGATTATCGGAACGGAGAAGCAAAGTGAAGAGCTGGTCCGCTATCTGATGCAAGACTTTGAAGAGGACCCGCTATCAATTTGGGAATCTGATATTTTTGGACGATCGCTCAGTTCGATTGTCAGAGAGGGAATCCAGGCTAAAATTTCCCTAATGCCGGAAAATGCAAGATATAAATTAAAAGATACGCTGGAGAGAATTATTAATGAAGGCTCAGGCGGTTTAATCGCTATTATATTATAAGTTCGTGTTCCAATAGTTCGATAAGAAGCACCATAATAAACATTCTTACTCAACTTTCGCACTAAAGAATAAGTATATAAACCTTGCTGTTCTAGGGTGAATATGTTCTCTATTATCGTGTTAAGTTCAATCACCCTGCTATTTTTTGAACAGGGTATGGTGTATAGCTACCGCTCCGGCCAAGCCCTACGCTTTCCGCTGCAGCGGTAGCCTTACACCTTACCTTCCCATGTTTGTCAACAGGGAGATGAAAGAAACGATTAAGCCCCTGTTCCTGTGGAAAGGAAGTTACTTTTTAAAGTGCGAAAGTTAAGATTCTTATAAAACAAAATGCCATGCCATGGGAGTTCACAAGCGGTTCTCCGTAAATAAATGCATATTTCTTGGATAAGCAGCTGAATGGATAGCTGCTTATTTTTTGTTGTATTGTTCTGCCCGGCGCAGAGGCTGATATAAAAATTTAGCTAAAAAAGAAACCAATGACAGGTTTTTCAAGAAAATATTTTTCAAGAACGGCAAAAAAATCTTGTACACGCCGTATAGATTTATGGAAAGGTGACAATGCTTGTTGCATAAGAGTTTCCCTTGGTTCTCTTCAGAAAAAGGAATTTTTATGTAAAATCTCAATAAATTCTAGAGAAATCGATACTTATTGTTGAATTTTATTTAAAACTCGTTTATTATAAGCCTTGTCATCACATATTAGGGTGACTTTAATGAAACAGACCATGGGATAGACAGACAATGTCAGTCTATTTGTCTAAAGAACATCCTGGGAGGAGGTGAATGTCATGAATAAAACAGATTTAGTAAATGCTGTGGCTGAAAAAAGCGATCTTTCTAAAAAAGATGCAACAAAAGCTGTAGATGCAGTATTTGATGCAGTCATGGATTCACTTAAAGACGGTGAAAAAGTACAACTAATCGGTTTTGGTAACTTTGAAGTACGTGAACGTTCTGCACGCAAAGGACGCAATCCGCAAACAGGAGAAGAAATCGAAATTCCTGCAAGCAAAGTTCCTGCTTTCAAACCAGGTAAAGCCCTTAAGGATAGTGTAAAATAATATTTTACATATCCGAAAAGGAATGTACAAAAAGGGAGGGGCACGTTCATAAACGTGCCCCTTTCCTTGTTTTTGATAAGAAAAACGATTTAAATAGATTTGCGGTATAGGCAAGTCATGAAGCCATTCGACAATATCGATTGGAAGATGAGAACATCTTTCAACAAATTTCTATTTTTGCAATGAAGGAGGATTACAAGATGGACATAAAAAACACAACAGCAGATTATTTTGTTATTAAAGCGTTAGAAGACGGTGTTCATGTTATCGGGCTGACGCGCGGCAGTGATACCAAATTCCATCATTCGGAAAAACTGGATCAAGGGGAAATTATGATTGCTCAATTCACAGAGCATACTTCTGCCATTAAAGTCCGCGGTAAAGCACTTATCCAGACAAGTCACGGCGAAATCGAAAATGAATAATTGAAGGAAGCTCTTTCAGCCGGATGCGGTTCGTCAGGTTCCCGAATGGCTCTTCCTTCAGCTGAGAAAACTTGATACTGCGATTACATAACCCTCTAAAAGATGTCGCAGCAGTCACTATACATCCTGATTATGATGTACTCATTCACCCTGGATTTTGATGAAGAGCCTGAAAAAAAGGGGATTATTATTTACACACGTATGATAATAGAATAAGTTCTTTCATTTTTATAACGTATAAAATGTGCTATAATAGCTAAAGTGATGAAAGGCTGAAAGGATCCAGGTGATAGTGTTGACTACATTTATGAGAACAGATAGCGGTTATAGAAAAATACTGGAAAATAAATTGTATGATTCATACATTCATAAGCATATACGCTATCCGGTTATTGACGAAGAAAAATGGAAATTATTACTATTTCTCGTTGAACAACATCAATCATTAACTCCCTTGCAACGTGAAAAGTATATTATTTCAACTATGCTTGTTCAAATTGCCTTGGATACACATGATTTTGTTCCAATTAAACAAAAAGCCGATACAGAAAATGAAATGGTTAAAAAACAACTTCAAGTTCTTTCGGGGGACTACTATAGCGGGTTATATTATTTATTGCTTTCAGAGGCAGGAGAGATAGCTTTTATCCGGACACTCGCAAATGCCATCCGGGAAATAAATGAATGGAAAGTTACTTTATATTATGAAGAACACCTGCCGCTTGAAACATGGCTGGATATAAAAATGAAATTAAATGCATCTGTACTGGTACATGTTGCAAAATATCTGCACGGGCCCGAATTGGAATCCGTTATCCAAAATTGGCTGATGTACCGCCGTTTAGACACAGAAGAAGCTGATTATGGCTATTCTTTATTGCGTACAGAATGGGAAGCACGTAATAACAAGGCAACTTCTATGCCTCAAATCGATGATAAATTAATCCGGGATTATGGAAATGCAGTATATGATGCGCTCTCTCAATTATCCGGTTCCAATTTATTTATGGAGCAATTTATTTATTCCCAGGAAACGAACGAACCAAGAACGTCAAGACTCTAGAAGGAAGTGTAAAGAATAATGGGGTATTCATCAAAAGAAGAACGTGTCCATCACGTTTTTGAAAATATATATAAAAACTACGATGCGATGAATTCTGTAATTTCGTTTAAACAGCACATATTATGGCGTGAGGATGTTATGAAACGGATGCACGTATCCCCGGGTGACAGTGCGTTAGACGTATGCTGCGGTACGGGAGACTGGTCTATTTCTTTAGCAAAAGCCGTCGGGCCGGAGGGAAACGTTGTCGGTCTGGATTTCAGCGAGAACATGCTGTCTATTGCGAAAGAAAAAGGAAGCCGGGAGCAGTTAAATGACATCAAATGGATACATGGCAATGCAATGGAGCTTCCTTTTGAAGACAATCAATTTGATTATGTAACCATTGGATTTGGTTTAAGGAACGTACCGGATTATATGACCGTTTTAAAAGAAATGTACCGGGTAGTAAAACCGGGCGGGCAGGTTGTTTGCCTCGAAACATCACAACCTACTTTAATCGGTTACCGACAACTTTATTATTTTTATTTCCGGTTTATCATGCCGTTTCTTGGTAAAATATTTGCCAAAAGTTATCAGGAGTATTCCTGGCTGCAAGAATCTGCAAAAGATTTTCCGGGTAAGGAACAACTGAAGCAAATGTTTTTTGATGCAGGCTTCAAATTTGTTGATGTCAAAACGTATGCCGGCGGTGGTGCTGCTATGCATATGGGGCATAAATCTTAAATAAAGAATGAATTTACTAGTAAAATAAGGTGACGTACATGAGACTACCAAAGATTTATGGTTTTTTAACGAAAGATATGGACGCTATTGAGAAAACTTTACAACAGAGTATTCAGGCTGAACATCCCGTACTTCGAGACGCTTCCACAGCACTTTTGAAAGCAGGGGGGAAAAGGATTCGTCCTGTTTTTGTTTTGCTTTCATGTCAATTAGGAAATTATGATTTTGAAAAAATACAGAAAGTGGCTGTAACGTTGGAACTGATTCATATGGCAACACTTGTTCATGATGACGTCATAGATGAAGCAGAGCTCCGCCGCGGAAAACCGACAACCGCTTCTCAATATGGCAACCGGATTGCGATGTATACAGGAGATTTTATCCTCGCAAGAGCTCTGGAAGAAATAACAAATATAGAAGACCCAAGAATACATACATTATTATCAAAAACGCTTGTGGAAGTATCGGTAGGCGAGATTGAACAAATTCAATTTAAGTACCATTGGAATCAAAATTTGCGTGACTACCTTCGCCGGATAAAACGAAAAACAGCATTATTAATTGCGTGCAGTTGTAAACTGGGGGCGCTTGTTGGCGGTTTAAGTGATCAGGATGCTGACAAATTATATCGTTATGGTTACAACGTCGGCATGTCTTATCAAATTATTGACGATATTCTTGATTTCACTTCTACGGAAAAAGAACTGGGCAAGCCCGCTGGTAATGATTTATTACAAGGGAATATTACACTGCCTGTTCTTTATGCAATGGAGGATGAAGAATTAAAAAATCAATTGATGACGTTGATTACCAGCAACCAAGATATTGACAAAAAAACCATGCAGAAACTGGTTGCTTGTTTGAAAAACACAGATGCTATCCGAAGAAGTTATGCTGTCAGTGATCTTTATTTACAAAAGGCATTAAAGGCTTTAGATGGATTGGAAACATCCAGAGCAAAAAAAAGTTTGCAGGATATTGCCGCTTTTATCGGAAAAAGACGCTCCTGATCAAATTAAGATATTGTTATTTGACTGATAATTTGTTACTATTTTAGAGGTTGTATATTTTTAATTACATAGAGATAGGGTGATTTGAATGGAAAAAACATTTTTGATGGTAAAACCAGATGGTGTGCAACGTAATTTAATTGGAGATATCGTTGCAAGATTTGAACAAAAGGGATTTAAATTAGCAGGAGCTAAACTGATGACAGTATCTGCTGATTTAGCTGAACAACATTACGCAGAACATAAAGAGCGCCCGTTTTTTGGTGAACTGGTTGACTTTATTACTTCCGGACCGGTATTTGCAATGGTTTGGGAAGGAGAGAATGTTATTGCTTCCGCCCGTACTATCATGGGAAAAACCAATCCTTCCGAGGCACTGCCTGGGACCATCCGTGGAGATTACGGCGTTAATGTCGGCAAAAATATTATTCACGGTTCAGATTCTTCGGAAAGCGCTTCGAGAGAAATTAATCTGTTTTTTAACGAAGAAGAGCTGAACGATTACAGCAAGCAGAACGAAGCATGGGTTTATTAAAGTGAAGTGTTGTGGAAACCTCCGTTAAACATACGGAGGTTTTTATGTACGGACAGGGAGGGTCATGGATGAAAGATGATTACGATTTAATGAAACAAAATGTACATCAGTCACTTCAATTAAATTTGAGCTTATATAAAGAAGCGCAAATGAAACGGCGGATAACGACATTAAGGGATAAACACGGTTTTAAAAGTTATGTGGATTATTTTTCAGCTTGTCAAAAAGACGAGCAATTCTTAAAAGAATTTACAGAAAAGTTAACCATTAATGTTTCCGAATTTTATCGAAATCCGAATCGCTGGGACGTACTGCAGAAAAAAATTATTCCGGAACTGATGAAAAACAAAAGAAAACTGACGATTTGGAGCGCTGCTTGTTCCACAGGAGAAGAACCTTACAGTCTGGCGATGATGCTGGAAGAACACTTTCCCGGTTTAAATTACCAGATTCGTGCTACAGATTTTGATCAGACAGTATTAAATGCAGCAAAACAAGGGAACTACCAGGAACGCGCTTTAAAAGCATTACCACCTGCTTTAAAGAAAAAATATTTCACCTCTAATGGGACGATTTTTCAGGTGGATCCGTCGTTAAGAAAGCATATCCGTTTTGAACGACATAATTTATTAGAAGACCGTTATCCGAAAGAGGTGGACTTGATTGTCTGCCGGAATGTGTTAATCTATTTTACAGAAGAAGCCAAAAAGAATTTATTTCATCTCTTTCATCAATCCTTAATACAAGGCGGGTGCCTGTTTGTCGGCAGCACAGAGCAGATATTTAACGCCGGGGAATACGGTTTTTATCTGGAAGACAGCTTTTTTTACCGGAAACAGTAATTAACACTACCCGAAGTGCAGGAATATATGATATAGTAATTAGAAAACTTTCAACTATTTAAATGAGTGAAGTATATTCGATATTATCTAAAAAATATGACACGTTCGTTTTTACGAAATTATTTAGAAGATAACAGCGATTATAAAAATCTCTTTTTCATAGTTTATAAAGGTAAAGGAGAATGTATAGTGCGTTATTTAACAGCTGGAGAATCACATGGAAAACAATTAACGACAATTATCGAAGGACTGCCTTCCCAGATGGAATTAAAAGCGGAAGATATCAATAACAGTCTGCGCAGACGACAAGGCGGGCACGGCAGAGGAAAACGAATGCAAATTGAAAAAGATACAGTAGATATTACCAGCGGTGTGCGTCACGGGTATACGCTCGGATCTCCTGTTTCACTGGTGATACATAATGATGATTTCAAGCATTGGACAGACATCATGGGTGCAGATCCTCTGGAAGAAGAGGCAAAAATGCGGAGAGTCGTTACCAAACCACGTCCGGGTCACGCTGACTTAAATGGCGGTTTGAAATATGGCCATCGTGATATGCGGAATGTTTTAGAACGTTCTTCTGCAAGAGAAACAGCAGCAAGAGTTGCAGCAGGTGCAGTGGCAAAATCACTTTTAGAACAATTGGGCATTTATGTTACCGGATATGTTAAAGAAATCGGCGGTATCCGCGCAGAAGAAAAATCAGATTTAAATGCAAAAGAACGCGCGGAAGTTTCTGAGAATTCGCCTGTGATGGTGTTAGACTCCAATGTTGAACAACCTATGGGTGAAGCTATAGACGAAGCAAAAAAAGTAGGAGATTCCATCGGCGGTGTCTGTGAGGTTTATGTAGAAGGATTACCAGCCGGAATTGGTTCCTATGTGCATTATGACAGAAAGCTAGATAGCAAACTTGCTGCAAGCGTAGTCAGCATTAATGCGTTTAAAGGCGTGGAATTCGGTATCGGATTTGAAGCAGCCCGTTTAAATGGTAGTGAAGTCCATGATGAAATTACCTGGAATGAAACGGAAGGGTACCACCGCACGACAAACCGTCTGGGCGGTTTAGAAGGCGGCATGAGTACAGGAATGCCTCTTATTGTACGCGGCGTGATGAAGCCTATCCCGACGCTGATGAAACGTCCATTGCAAAGTGTGGATATTGAAACGAAAGAACCTTTTAAAGCAACGGTTGAAAGGTCCGATGCTTGTGCAGTTCCTGCTGCTTCTGTCGTGATGGAACATGTCGTTGCTTTTGAAGTAGCCAAAGCTGTCACAGAACAATTTTCAAGCGACCGTTTTTCACAGCTGAAAGAAGCTATAGATGCATACAGAGAGGAAAACAGGTGCTTCTAAATGAAACAATTAACCATTCGCTCAACGCAGCGTAACTACCCGATTGTGATGGAGTCCGGACTGCGTTTTCAATTGAAGCGGCGGCTGGGCAATGACTACAGTTCGATTTTAATTATAACGGACGAACATATAGCTGATTATTATTTGGAAGATGTCATAAGCAGCCTGCAAGATAATGCAGTGTATACTTCGGTTGTTTCGTCTGGCGAAGCTTCTAAAAATATAGATGAATATTATAAATTACAGTCAAAAGCAATTGAAAGCGGACTGGATCGCAAATCACTCATTATTGCCCTTGGCGGCGGAGTGATAGGCGATTTGGGAGGATTTGTTGCTGCCACTTTTATGCGGGGAATCGATTACGTGCAAATGCCGACGACGATTTTGGCTCATGACAGCAGTGTCGGCGGAAAAGTAGCCATTAATCATGCATCTGGAAAGAACTTAATCGGATGCTTTTACCCGCCGGCAGCGGTTTTATATGATACGGAAACACTAGCAACCTTGCCTTATCAGGAAGTCCGCAGCGGCTACGCAGAAATTTTAAAAGAGGGGCTTATTGCTGACGCTGCTTTAGCTGAAGAATTATTGCCGCTCTCTTTACAACACATTTCTTCTGAACAGCTGGAAAATCACCTGGAAGCAGGTATACAAGTAAAAGCCGATATCGTAGAAGCAGATGAGAGAGAAGCCGGTGTTCGTAAATATCTGAATTTCGGCCACACATTGGGCCATGCTTTGGAAGCAACGCTCGGATACGGACAGGTGACACATGGAGAAGCTGTCGCAAACGGGATGTTATTTGCCCTTCATGTGAGTGAAAATGTATACACACAGCAGCTTCCATTTAATGAACTCTATCACTGGATGACTAGGAATGCATATCCTGTTATCGATATAGAAGAAGCGCATATAGATAAACTCATTAAAAGTATGAAGTCGGATAAAAAATCCGTTTCCGGCCATATTCAAATGGTTTTACTCCATCAAGTTGGAGAGCCGACTGTCGAAAACTTAGATGATTCCTCTGTGGAGGCTTATATCAAAACATATATAGAGAGGATGAACAAGCAGTGACAAGAGGCGTACGAGGAGCTACAACAGTAGAAAATAATACAGCAAACGAAATCATTGAACACACTAGAACATTAGTGCTGGAAATGGCAGAAAATAATCAAATTCAGCCGGAAGATGTTTCCCATGCTTTTATTTCCGTAACCAAGGAGGTTGATGCAGCTTTTCCGGCAAAAGCCTTGCGGGAAATTGACGGGTGGAAATATGTGCCTGTTATGTGTATGCAGGAAATTGATGTTCCCGGAAGTCTGCCAAATTGCATCCGGATTATGATGATTGTGAATACTGATACAGCGCAAAAAGAAGTCGTGCATACATTCCAGAGAGAGGCCGTAAAACTCCGTCCGGATCTTGTAGAAGGAAAGGATAGGTAAGTAATGAGAAGTAAAGAAGTTTTAAAACAGCTCAGTCCATATAAACAAGGAAAGCAGACAAAGGACATTCAAAAAGAATTTGGACTTGATTATATCGTTAAATTGGCATCGAATGAGAATCCTTATGGCTTTTCAGATAAGGTGAAAAATGTATTTCAGGCAAATGAACCTGCATTTCATATTTATCCTGACGGCTATACGGCAGAGCTCCGTTATTTAATCAGCGAAAAATTAAATATCCGTCCGGAATCGCTTATTTTCGGAAGCGGGTCGGAAGAGATTATCCAAATGCTGTGCCGCTCTTATCTGACCGCAGAAGACCAGGTTATTATGGCAACACCTACATTTCCGCAGTATAAGCATTATTCCTTAATAGAAGGCGCAGAAATTATCGAACATCCGGTGAATACAGACGGCAGTCACCCTCTTGAAAAGATGCTTGCTTCTGTACAGGAAAATACAAAAATCATCTGGATTTGTACACCGAATAACCCAACTGGAATGTCCCTTTCCAAAGAAGAATTAGAGAGCTTTTTAAAGGATTGTCCTTCTGACGTTCTGGTTGTTTTAGATGAAGCGTATGTTGAATTTTTGGATCCTGAAAAAGATCCCGATGCGCTGGAACTGTTAGATAAATATACAAACCTGATTGTGTTGCGTACATTTTCAAAAGCTTATGGTCTGGCTGGCCTCCGGATTGGTTACGGTATCGCAGACCCGTTGATTGTCGAAACATTGGATAAAGTGCGCGGTCCGTTTAATACAACATCGGTAGCTCAACAGGCAGCTGTTATTGCTTTTTCAGACCAGGATTTTATCCGGCATACGTATCAGGAAAATAAAAAGGTATTGCAGCAATTTCAAGCTTTTTTAACTTCTATTGGCTGGGACTACTATGAATCAGAAGCGAATTTTCTGCTTGTGAAAACGCCTGGAAGCGGTATAGATGTGTATGATTATTTAATCAGACATGGTTTTATCGTCCGTCCGGGAGAATTATTAGGCATCCCCAATACCGCCCGTGTCACCATTGGAAAAGAAGAAGACATGAAGGTGTTGGAGAATGCTTTAAAAGAATATCAAGAACAATTCAATCAGGTAAGGTGAACGTATGGAAAAGCAACAGGTATTAATAGCTGGACTCGGTCTTATTGGCGGGTCCATTGCGAAAGCGATAAGAAAAGAATCTGACCATGATATCACCGGTTTTGATGTCAATGAAGATACATTGCAATTTGCTTTGAATCACGAAATCATTGATCAAGCTTTCACAGATTTTGAAGAAGCGGCATTACAGGCGGATATCATCATTATCTCTGCACCAATTTCAGAAACGATTCAACTAGTTACAAGATTGGATGACATTCCTTTTACCAAGGAGGTCATCGTCTCAGATACAGCATCAGTAAAGGGTTCTGTACTTATTGCTGCAAATCATTTAACCAATAAAGCTATCCGGTTTATCGGCGGACACCCTATGGCAGGTTCGCATAAAAAAGGAATTGAAGCAGCCAAAGAACATTTATTTGAAAATGCCATTTATGTGCTGTCACCGCTCGATTATGCTACAGAAGAAAATGTCGGTATATTGCGGGAAGTTTTATCTGCAACCAAAAGTAATTTTGTTGTATTAAATTCGGATGAACATGATGAAATGACCGGGGTTATCTCTCATTTTCCGCATCTGATTGCGTCCTCGCTTGTTCATCAGGCGAGGAAATGGGAGCAGAAGCATGCTTTCCTTCCTAACTTAGCTGCTGGCGGGTTCCGTGATATTACACGTATTGCTTCCAGTAACCCGGTCATGTGGCAGGATATCTTCTACCATAACCAGACCAAAATGTCAGCAATGCTGGATGATTGGATTACGGAGATGGAACAGCTGAAGAAGCGGATTGAAGATAATGAAAAAGAAGAAGTAATTACGTATTTAAATAGTGCCAAAAATTATCGGGATGGTTTAAACGAAGGTCAGCGCGGGGCAATCCCTGCATTTTATGATGTTATTGTCGATATTGCTGACCAGCCGGGGGCTATTGCTGAGGTTGCACTAATTCTGGCAAATGCATCATTAAGTATTAAAAATATTGAAATTCTTGAAGTTCGTGAAGGGATTACTGGTGCATTGCGCTTAAGCTTTTATTCAAAAGAAGCCCAATTCGCCGGCCAGAAGATATTAAAACAACGCGGATTTGAAACGATGATTCCATCTTAATGACAGGGAGGCGAATAGCATGTCATATGTTCAATTCGAATATACTTCACCCAGATTAGAAGGAGAAGTAAAGGTGCCTGGAGATAAATCCATCTCCCATCGTTCGATTATTTTCGGAAGTATTTCACATGGAATAACCAAAGTATTGAATTTTCTTGATGGAGAGGATTGTCTTCGGACCATTGATGCTTTTCGTGAAATGGGTGTGCAGATTGATATAGAAGGAAATACGGTACATGTTCATGGTAATGGCTTAGAAGGTTTGAAAAAACCCGACAAAGCCATTGATTTTGGTAATTCGGGGACGACAACACGTTTAATGCTTGGTCTCTTAGCCGGGCTTCCATTTGAGACAAACATTTTTGGAGATCCCTCTCTTACCAAACGTCCGATGGATCGCGTAGTTGTTCCATTAAGAAAAATGGGAGCATCCATTTATGGAGATGCAAATGGGAACTTTCTTCCAATTACCATCCACGGGGGAGCGCTGCAAGGCATCACTTATCAGCTTCCAGTGAAAAGTGCCCAAGTAAAATCTGCTGTTTTGTTAGCGGGGCTGCTTGCTGAAGGAGAAACAATTGTTCAAGAAGAAACAGAAACAAGAAATCACACTGAAGTAATGCTTCAAGCATTCGGAGCTGATTTAAAACAGACGGAGAAAGGCATCACTGTAACAAATAAAGGGAATTTAACAGCTTGCGATGTGGAAGTTCCCGGTGATATTTCTTCCGCTGCGTTCTTTTTAGCTGCCGGGGCAATTGTGCCTGGAAGCACAGTCACATTAAAAAATGTCGGTCTAAACGATTCCAGAACCGGCATTCTGGATGTATTAAAACAGATGGGAGCTGCCATTACGATTGCAAATGAACGGACAACCGGCGGCGAAAAAATTGGTGATTTAACCATTCAATATACGGCTTTAGAGGGAATAACAATCGAGGGAAATATAATCCCCCGTCTTATTGACGAAATTCCGATACTAGCATTATTGGCAACCCAGGCGGATGGTAAAACAGTCATTAAAGATGCAGAAGAATTAAAAGTAAAAGAAACAGATCGTATCGAAGCTGTCTGCCAAAATTTACAAGCACTCGGAGCAAACATTACTCCCACCGATGACGGCATGATTATCGAAGGTCCGACCAAACTGACCGGCGGAACGATTTCTTCCTATATGGACCACCGTATCGCCATGATGGGTGTCATCGCAGCACTTGTATCTGAAAATCCAGTAAAAATGGATGAAAAAGACAGTATCAACATCTCTTATCCGGCATTTTTCGATGACCTGGAAACCATCTTACAATAAATAATTGTGGATTTTTCATTCAATACCAACTTATATCCCGGCTACAGTTCTAGTTATTTGAACTGTAGCCGTCTTTTTTGTATGATAAATTGGAGGCAAAAGAAACACAAAAGAGAGGGGTTCTTTTAGATGAACACCATACAACAAGCAATCGAATTAGCAGAAAAAAATGAAACAGAAAAGGCATTAGCATTATTAAGAGACCATCAAAAAAATGCAGATGACGATTCCTTGTTTCAAATAGCCGAACTATACCTGCAGTGGGGCTTTCTAGTCGAGTCAAGAACGATTCTCGAACAGTTGATTGAAAAATACCCTGAAGAAACCTCTTTAAAGCTCACATTATCAGATATTTTTATTGAGTCTGAAGAAGATGAGCTGGCAATAACGATATTAAATGAAATTCCGGAAGAGGACGAAGGCTATGTGCAAGCACTTATCCAGCTGGCTGACTTATACCAGGCACAGGGGCTATTTGAAGTTTCCGAGCAAAAGTTGATGGAAGCAAAACAAATTGACCCGCAGGAAAGTGTGATTGACTTTGCACTTGGCGAACTGTTCTTTTCTATTGGTGAATATATGAAAGCTATTAACTATTATGAGCACGTCTATGCGAAAACCAAAGAAGTAGCAAATGTATCTATTGAGGATCGGCTTGGGGAAGCATATGCAGCTGCCGGTGATTACGAGAAAGCTCTGACGTTTTATAAAGAAGAGGAAGATCCGGACCCTGAAAAATTATTTAAATATGGCATTACAGCGCATCAGGCGGATCGTGATGATATTGCAATTAAAGCATGGGAACATGCACTGGAAATTGATCAGGACTATTATGCCGCTTATACACAGCTTGCCAATGTATATAAAGAGCAAGGCATGCTTGAAGAAGCCTATAAGATTGCCCAACAGGGACTGGAAAGGAATTCCTATCAAAAAGAACTCTATTTCCTTGCCGGAGAAATTGCGCATCAATTAGGAAGGGAAGCAGAAAGTGAAGAGCATGTCAGAGAAGCGATTGCATTAGAGCCAGATTATAAAGAAGCTGTTCTGTTTCTAATCGAACTGCTAAAAGCAAGAGAAGCATCTGATGAGATTGTTGACTTGATCCAAAGCATTAAAAACACCGGTGCAGAGGATCCGCTCTATGATTGGGAACTGGCTAAAGCCAATGTGGAAATAGAATCATTTGATGATGCATTAAACAGCTATCAGGAAGCATATACTAATTTACAACATGACAGTGACTTTTTAAAAGAGTATGGCTATTTCCTGACGGAGGAAGGAAGAGTGCAAGAAGCCATTCCGGTCCTGAAAGCATATCTCGAACAGCAGCCGATTGATGAGGATGTGCAGGAGCATGTGGAACGCTTGGAACAAGATTTATTGTAATACCAGTATACCAAGCTTTTAGAGAGGGGAGAGTGGAATGCTATCATCTGTAACTGCAAAAGATAAGAAGAAGTTTATCCAATGGTTTTTAAATCATTATCGCTTAAAAAAAAGAGAGAGTGTATGGATACTTAATTATTTAGTGAACCATATGGATATTCTGGAACATGTGCATTTTGTAAGAGATGTAAAGTATTGTCCCAGAGGCGTCATGATTTCCAGTCGCTGTTCGGAAAAAATCCCGTTCCGGTTTTATAAGAATCATTTGGTAACGACGGATGCAGAGAAAACATTTCATGACATCCGGCTGAATAAGCAGGAAGCATTATTTATTCAATTGAATTTCCACCAGGCAAACCAAAGCTCTTATTACGCTGCTGTATTAGAAGAAAATCCATACTTGCCGGACGATTACTACCTGACCAAAGATGACAAACAGACAACCGCTGAATTATTGGATCAACTTATCATCAAACAACAACAGGAACAGCTGCGGGAAAAGATTGACGACGCGTTGGATACCGGAAACCAAGAAAAGTTTTTGGAGTTAACAAAAGAGCTGGAAAAACTGCTGAATAAATCATAAAATGAAAATTTTAATCAATCTATTCCATAACAACCTGTATTTTTACGGGTTGTTATTTTGGTTATGGCTCGGATTTCATTTATTTCTTTCAGCACTATTAAAAAATTGTTACAATATAAACAAGCATGTGAAGGGGGAATTTGTATGAAATGGACAAGTGTTGATTTGCAGAAATATGAACAGGCAAAGGAGTATGTTGATACGGTCATTGTACCATTAGCTCCTTTTCAAATTGGTGCATTGGACGCTTCTGCAAAACAGGCTGATCAGTATGATGTTTTAACACTTCTTTCCAGAGAGCTGGAAAAAGAACTTATGGGGAGAATTATGCTTACGCCTATATATACATATATGAACACGGCTGAAAAATCCGAAGAAGCAGAAAGATTGAATAAATGGTCCAGCCATTTGAAAGAGCAACCATTTAACCACATACTTTATATCAGTTTTGATCCGGCTTGGCGCAAGGTAGCGGATAGCTTAGATGGGGAATTTATCTGGCTGCCGTCTATTCCTTTAAAAGACGCTGATTCGGGTGCTGTAAAAGGATTGATAAGAGATCAGACCATGCAGACAGCTGAGTTAGTGAAGTCTTTTTGGTAGATGTATGACAAAATTATCAAAACATTTGTCTTGAACCTTGGGATATATATTGACCCAAACAATAGTTTACGCTATCATTGTTAGTGTCCTAGTAATTTGATTTTATTTGAATAATGTCCGTGACTATTTGAACACAGAGGGGGGAAAAACATGAGTGATGAAAAGCGAGACATATCCCGCAGGCAATTTTTAAATTATACGCTTACAGGTGTAGGCGGATTCATGGCTGCCGGTTTGTTAATTTCACCTGTCAGGATGGCTATTGACCCTGTATTGAGGGAAGATGGAGAAGGCGGTGACTTTACAAATGTCGGTCTGGAAGTTTCAGAAATTACGTCTGATCCGCAGCGTGTCGATTGGACTGTTGACCAGGTAGACGGCTGGTACGAATCAGAAGTGAATCAAACAGCTTGGGTGTATCGGAATGAAGATGATGAAATTGTTGCCTTTTCCCCGATTTGTAAACATTTAGGTTGTTTCGTTTCTTGGGAGGGCAGTGAAGATTATCCGGAAGAATATTTCTGCCCTTGTCATAACGGCCGTTATTACAAAAATGGTGTAAATGTTCCCGGAACACCGCCGTTGGAACCGCTTGATGTTTATGAACAGGAAGAAAGAGATGGCATGCTGTTCCTGGGCAATATTAGACCACACGAGGAGGCGTAATGAACAATGTTACAAAAGATTTATGATTGGATCGATGATCGCATTGATATTACGCCGATTTGGCGGGATATTGCCGATCATGAAGTTCCAGAGCACGTTAATCCGGCCCATCATTTTTCCGCATTCGTTTATTGTTTCGGCGGATTAACATTCTTTGTTGTTGTGATTCAAATTCTTTCCGGTATGTTTTTAACAATGTATTATGTACCGGATATTGAAAACGCTTGGCAGTCTGTATATTATTTACAAACTGAAGTAGCACATGCTCAAATAGTACGAGGCATGCATCACTGGGGTGCAAGTGTTGTTGTCGTAATGCTTTTATTACATACTTTACGAGTATTTTTCCAAGGGGCCTATAAGAAACCTCGTGAGCTGAACTGGATGGTAGGAGTCCTTATCTTCTTTATTATCCTGGGACTGGGCTTTACCGGTTACCTGCTTCCTTGGGACAACAAAGCATATTTTGCAACACAAGTTGGATTAGACATTGCTGAACAGGTTCCATTTATCGGAGAGGCGTTAAAAACACTCTTAGCCGGGGATGCTACCATTATTGGAGCACAAACCCTGACCCGTTTCTTTGCGATTCATGTCTTCTTCTTACCGGGAGCATTGTTTGCACTATTGGCAATTCACTTTATCTTAATCCGTAGACAAGGTATTTCTGGACCACTATAAAAAGGAGGGCAACCCATGCGTAGAGGTAAAGGTATGAAGTTCGTCGGCGATTCTCGAATCCCGGCGGAGAGAACATCCAAGGTACCAAAAGATTATTCCGAGTATCCTGGCAGAACAGAAGCATTTTGGCCCAACTTTTTATTAAAAGAATGGTTGGCCGGAGCTGTTTTCCTTGTAGGGTTTTTATGCTTAGTGTTGGCGCATCCGTCTCCGCTGGAAGGAATGGCTGATCCGACAGACTCATCATACATTCCGTTACCGGACTGGTATTTCTTATTCTTGTACGAGTTATTAAAGTATCAATTTGCAAGTGGTAATTGGATTATTATGGGGATTCTGGTTATTCCGGGAATTGCATTTGGGGCACTATTTCTCGCTCCATTCTTGGACAATGGACCGGGACGGCGCCCGCGTCAACGTCCAATTGCTGTTGGCATGATGCTGGCAGGACTAGCATCTGTTATCTGGTTAACGTACACTTCTGCAGCACCAGTTGATTGGGAAGAGCGTTCAGAACAGAACCAGCCAATTCCTCCGGGTGAATCTGTTGTTGATGAGAGTCACCCTGGATTCGCAGCATATGAAACCAGCTGTCTAAGCTGTCATGGCGGTGAATTAGAAGGAGGAGCAGGTCCTGCATTAGTAGGTGAAAGCGAGTTTTCCAGAGAGGAAATTATGGATATTGCTGTGAATGGTATTGGTTCAATGCCTGCCGATCAGTTCCAAGGAACAGATGAAGAATTGGAACAATTAGCAGATTTCATCGTTGAAACAAATGAAGCAGCAGATGAGTAAGCATAAAATAAAACATTGATAAATAAAAGCACCTTTGACCATAATAAGGCAAAGGTGCTTTCTTCTATGGCTAACTACTAAGAACAGAAGGAGAAGTCGAAAAGAAATGTTGTCATACATATTATTAGATAAAAAATTTTTGATACTGCTTTTCATTATAAACTTTCTGGGCACCATATATGGCTTTTACTGGTACGGTGGCCAGCTTGAAATAACTCCGGCCATATTTATTCCGTTTGTACCGGACAGCCCGACAGCGAGTTTATTTTTCACCATTTTTTTGTTGTTTTTCATTTTTGGTAAAAACATTCCTTATATCGAAGCATTAGCGATTGTTTCTTTATTTAAATATGGTATCTGGGCTGTTGTGATGAATGTATTAACGTTAATTGTCAGCGGAGGTATCGGGCCGGCAGGATTTATGTTAATTGCATCGCATTTCGGAATGGCTGTTCAAGGTTTGCTTTATGCACCTTTTTATAAAATAAAATTACGGCATTTAACTGTTGCAGGTATCGTTGTATTACATAATGATATTATTGACTATGTCTTCGGACAAATGCCTGTCTATTCTGATTTAACAACGTATATGAACGAAATTGGCTATTTTACATTTTGGCTAAGTATTATTTCTATCCTTCTGGCCTACTACTTAACAATTCATCGAAAAAAATCATCCTTGTAAGCAGAAAAGGAGACTTGCGGAGTCTAATGTTGTCAGGTTAATGAATTTTATAAAATACACTCAACTTTCGCAGCTAAGAATAAGCATAAGTATATAAACGTTGCTGTTCCAAGATGAACATGCTCTCTATTACCATGCTTGTAGCTTCCTTCTATTTTTTTGAATAGTTTACATTGATTTTCAGATGAAGGGCGGGACTGCGGTTGTCTTTCCTGCCGAAACAGTTACAAGATTTCATATTTTCTTACTTATCCTTACGGCTTACCGTCATACCTGTTCACCTCCCATCATAAACTTAGAGTACATATTAAAAAGATCAGAGGTGATCTCTATGGGTAAGAAACTGCTTCATGTGATGACAATCGGAATCATAGGGATGTTTTACCATGTAAAAGCTGTCCATGCTGCCTCTATTCCTTCATCAAATATTTATTACAACAGTTTAGCGCCGTCTCCATTTATTTTAGGTGTTATGATTGTAGGCGGTTGCATTATTGTTACATTATCTTATGTAAGTTGGAAAAAATACAAAGGGGAGAAACCAGGAAATAAGCCTTCTCGCAAAAACGACAAATCAGTTGACTAAAATAAAAAAACTGACTAAAATTGACCTTAAGATATAGTAATGGGGGTATAAAAATGGGTGCTTATCTAATTTATTTTGGACTACTAATGATCATTCCAATGCTTGCTTCAGGGAAAGTTAAAAGCACATATACCAAATTTTCTAAAAAACCGACTTCTTCCGGTATGACCGGTGCAGATGTTGCTAGAAAAATACTGGATGATAACGGTTTGCATGATGTACAGATCGGTATGGTTAAAGGGGACTTAACAGACCATTATGATCCCCGCAAAAAACAAGTGAATCTCTCTGAAAATAATTATCAGGGCAGATCAATGGCTTCATCTGCCATAGCAGCACATGAAGTAGGCCATGCGATACAAGATCAGGAAGAATATGCGTTTTTACGCTTTCGAAGTGCTTTAGTACCATTAGCAAGTACTGGTTCGAATATCTCGATGATTTTAATTATTGCAGGTATGCTTTTAGGGACAATGAATTTAATGTTAGTGGGGATTGTCTTCTTCGCCTTTGCAGTACTATTTCAACTGGTCACCTTGCCGGTGGAATTTGATGCTTCCAACAGAGCGATGACCCAGCTGGTCTCTACAGGCATAATTCGTAATAATGAAGAACGCGAGACCAAAAAAGTATTAAATGCTGCCGCATTAACTTACGTTGCAGCTGCATTGGTTGCCGTAGCTGAATTACTGCGCTTTATTCTTATCTTTGCAGCAAACAGAGAATAGAAAGTATAAAAAGATGATTCCAAGAAGGGGTCATCTTTTTTTATTATCAAGGAAATTATAAAATTAATTGCTTGTGTATAACTGGTTAGAGATAAACGGCCACGTCCAGCTCCAAGCGCCAAAAACTAAGAGCCAACACGTGAGTGCCCTACGATAAAGAAGACTTGGCGATTGGCAAGCCGTCAGGCGCAGACAGAGTTAAATTTGGGACTTCGCTTACCAATGTTGTCAGGTTAGTATAACCGCTGCGGCGGACCGTTTTGCTTTCCTAGGGGCACGCTCTTCAGCTAACTTTTGCCAAGAAGAGCACTTGGCAAAAGTGGATCTTCAGATGGTGCTGATCCCTCAGGAGTCAAAACGGTCCGCCTCCGCTAGTGGGATGTTCTATACATGAAATAGTTGAGCAAATAAAATCATTTAGCTCCATTAAGATGTTATTTCTTCCAAACGCTGTAGCATCCCATCAGAGCGCAGGCCAACCACGTAGACTCCTATGGGAACAGGGCGAGCTGAAGATCCACTTGAAAAGCGGGTTTCTTTTCAAGTTAGCTGAAGCCGTCCCCATGGAAAGCGGAGTGGTTGGCCGGAGCGGAAGCTATACACCATATCTTGTTCAAAAAATAGAAGGAGGCTCTAACCAAAAGCAAGCATAATAATAGAGAGTATGTTTATCCTGGAAGAGCAAGGATTATATGCTTATTCTTAAGCGCATAATTTGAGTAAATTTCACAAAATTCATTAACCTGACAACATTGAGACCTGCGATTACTCGGTCTATTAAAACCGCTGCTTCGCTTACTCGTCCCATCAAAATCGCCGCACTTATGCCCTGCGGGTGAAAGTCATCATCGGTTCGTCACCTCACCGTGATTCCTTTATCTCAGTTACGCCGCTCCAGTCTCTACGTTTTTAAGCAGGTGCTTTGCGCTTTTGTTCTTGGTAGTACAGTACAACATTTCAGAATAAACGTGCACTTAAAATTAAAAATGGGCAATCACTCTAAAGCTGGTGATTGCCCATTTTTTTTATTTAATAATGGTATTGACGCGGATGAACTCCGGTTTTGCTCCCAACACTAACAGGAATACTTGTGAATAGGAGATACGGTCCAGTTGCCGAAGAATCGATAACAACTTATCAATATCCTCGCGTTTTCGTAATGACTGCACTTCATGTTGATAAAGGTGTAAAACCGAATCGCGAATAAAAGGAGGTTGGATCGTACCTTCTTCTCCTGTCACTAACAAATCCCCTAAATATTTATAAGGAATTTGCAATTGTCTGGTCAAGCTTACCACATGCTGTAAATGCTCATATAATTCTTCGTTCTGATCATGAAGCTGTTCAAATTCTTCTTTGATTTGATATAAGTTATTCAGATTTACGAACATGGATATCTCCTCTTTCCCATGGTTTTTCCAAACCAATAATTTGCGTCAGTTCTTTACTGTGTTCTCTTCTTTTACGACGCATCGCAGCGCGTTTTTCTCCAGATTCAAATAAATATTTTTCTTCTGCGGATTCCGGAACAATATTTGGCACTTGAATTGCTTTTTTGTCCTCATCCAAGGCTACAAAAGTCAGAAAAGCCGTTGCAGCAATTTTTCTTTCTCCTGTCATCATGTCTTCCGCAATAACCTTACAAAAAATTTCCATAGACGTCGTGCCTGTATAGGAAACAAATGATTCAATACAGACGGAATCGGTCTGACGAACCGGATGAAGAAAATCGATTGAATCTGTCGAAGCTGTGACGCATTCCTTTACTCTGGCATGTCTTCTTGCAGACAAGGTAGCATTATTATCTAATTTTTTCATCAATACACCTCCAAAGAGAGTATTGTAATTATTTAAATCATTCACTAGTACTTGGTCCGTACTAACTACTCTGCTGTCATTTGGATGTTTATAATTAGTCATGTTGTTACGTTCCTTTCTTTAACAAGATGGGTTTGTTTTAACTCCATTAATCATTCTAAATCGTATTTGTCTGCAATAAAAATAGTTATTCTTCATTCAACCTATAGACCAAATCTATGAAAACGCCACAATTAATTATTATTTTTTCGTTGGAACATTAATTGCTCTTGTATATATTTCAACCATTCCTTTGTCACAAAAGAAGTATAGCTGTTCTTTTTCCAAATGATTGCTAACTGCCAGGAAATCGATGGATTCTCAATTTCAACACCAACAACATCTTCTTTTAACATATTGATAATACTTTCCGGGAGGATACTTACTCCGAGACTGGAGAGAATCATTTGTTCAATAAAATACCACTGAGAACTTTCCGCAATCACCTTTGGAATAAATCCTGCCGTCTTACATACCTCTGTGATACGATCGTTTAAGACAAAGTCTTCGCTGAATAAAATAAAATCATCTTCTTTTAATTCAATAAGCTCTATCTTTTCTCTGCCTGCAAATTTATGAGAGCGGGGGACTACAAGCTTCAGCTGCTCCTCAAGCCAAAAGAATTGGTGAAATGCCTCTGTGTCTGTCGGCAGCACTGTAACGCCGACATCGAGCTCCTCATTCCTGATACTTTCTTCAATTTTTTTACTGCCGCTCTCTAATAATTCAAAACTGATATCCGGGTAACTTTCGTGAAATTTCCCAAGCAGGTGGGTGAACAGAGTGACATTCATTATCGTAGGTAAGCCTATTTTAATATGTCCTTGCCTGATTCCTAATAAATTATCCATTTCTGCAGGAAGATTTTCATACAATCGAACAATTTCCTTTGCCTGATGCAAGAATGCTTCTCCTGCGTCCGTTAGAATCATTTTGCGTTTATGACGGTCAAATAGTTCTACTTCTAGCTCTGCTTCTAAATCCCGCAGAAGCTTACTAATCGTAGGCTGGGAAATATATAAATTTTCCGCCGCCTTCGTCATACTTCCAGTTTTGACAATTTCTATAAAATAAATCATATGTTTAATCTCCATATTCTTTCCCCTTTATTAATGACATTGCTTTTCCTGTTTTTTGAAAAGAGCCCGGAATGTTTCCGGGCTCTTTTTACAGCATTATTCGTTTAGCGGCTTTTTATTTTCATCCAGGGTAAATCCTTCTCCCATCACCTCATGGACCGTGGTCAAAGAAACAAAAGCAGAAGGATCCGTCTGGTTAATAATACTTTTCATTCGCGGAACTTCATTCCGTGCTACTACACAATACAGTACATTTCTTTTTTCTTTGGAGAAACTTCCTTCCCCATTTAAAATAGTCACGCCCCGATCCATCTTTTTCATAATCTGACTAGCGATTTCTTCGCTTTGATCAGAAATGATAAAGGCTCCCTTGGCAGCGTAGGCACCTTCCTGAATAAAATCAATCACCCTTGCTCCAATAAAGACAGCGACAAGCGTGTACATCCCTTCTGACAGTTCAAGGAACGTCAAAATAGAGGTAACAATGACAAGAAAATCAAATGCAAACATCGCTCTTCCAATACTCCAGGAAGTATATTTGTTGATAATGCGGGCGATAATGTCAACGCCGCCGGTTGTCCCGCCAAAACGGAAGATAATTCCTAACCCGATACCAATGAATACACCTGCAAATAAAGCAACGAGCGTCATATCATCCTCTAAACCAATTGGAATTTGATATATTTGAAAAATCCAGAGAAATAAAGACACGGAAAAAGTTCCAACCAATGTATAGACAAACGCATTTCTTCCGAGTATTTTCCATCCAATCAGAAATACCGGAATATTAAGGACAAGATTCGTTATCGCAGGATCTATATTCCATAAAAAATAAAATAATAGGGTTATCCCTGTGAAACCGCCCTCGCCAAGGTTATGCTGCATATTAAAATGAACAAGACCAAAAGAAAATATAGCCGATCCCAATAATATAAATATGATGTTCTTTACCCGAATACCCAATGAACCAATCCCTCCTGTTTCATGGAAGTATGTAATATTAAAAATTATCATCCTATTGTAATAATGCACATTTCGACGGAATCTATTATAGACAATTTCCATCACGATGACAATCCGCATACTGTACCAATTAGTTGTCAAAATCCTTGCTTTTAGCTAACATTAGAGAAGAGAAAAGTATATTGATTGAAAATGAAATGAGGTGTCAAAATGGAGAATACCCATCTTAACTTAGAAGATGTTCAAAAAAGGGTGGATGCATACATATCCCAATTTAAAGAAGGATACTTTTCCCCGCTCTCTCTTATAGCAAGGTTATCAGAGGAAACAGGGGAATTAGCGCGAGAGGTAAATCATTATTACGGAGAAAAACCGAAGAAAAAAACAGAAAAAGAAAATACAGTCGAAGAAGAAGTAGGTGATATGATTTTTGTATTAGCCTGCTTAGCAAATTCATTGGATTTTGACCTGTCGGATTCCTTTGAGAAATCAATGCAAAAATTTGAAACGAGAGATAAAAATCGCTGGACAAAGAAAGAGGAGGATGACCACCATGGCAATTAAAATCATTGTAGCTGGTCCAAGAGGAAGAATGGGGAAAGAAGCCGTTCATATGATTCATAATACAGAGGACTTTGCATTAACAGCTTGCTTGGACCATAAAAATGAAGGCATGAAATTGAGTGATTTAGAAGCGTTTCAGGATGATTTGAACGTGCCTGTATACACAGATATCGAAAAGTGTTTTTCTGAGCAGCAGGCTGATGTATTTGTTGATTTAACCGTCCCGGAAGCAGCTTATAAGCATACAAAAGCGGCATTGAATCATCAAATCCGTCCGGTTATCGGAACAACAGGGTATACGGAAGAACAGTTAGAAGAGTTAAAACAACTGGCAAAAGAAAAACAAACCGGTTGTATTATTGCGCCTAACTTTGCTGTCGGTGCTGTTTTAATGATGAAATTCGCCAAAATGGCAGCTTCCTATTTCCCAGATGTAGAAATTATTGAGAAGCACCATGATCAAAAGCTGGATGCACCGTCCGGGACAGCAAAGAAAACAGCTGAGCTGATTCAGGAAGCAAGAAGTCCGAAAAAACAAGGCCATCCGGATGAAGAAGAAACTATTCCTGGAGCGCGCGGCGGAGACTTTGACGGCATGCGTATTCACAGTATGCGCCTTCCCGGTCTGGTGGCTCATCAGGAGATTGTTTTCGGCAGTGCCGGCCAAACATTAACGATACAGCATGATTCCATGAACAGAGCATCGTTTATGGACGGTGTAAAAGAATGCGTGTATCAGGTGATGGATATGGATGAGCTTATTTACGGTTTAGAGAATATCTTATAGAAAATAGGTGTACAAAACAGGGGAGGAAGTTGCCGTGAATATTGCTTTAATTGCACATGATAAGAAAAAAGATGATATGGTCGGGTTTACAACCGCCTATGCGCACATACTAAAGAAACATGATTTATTTGCTACAGGAACCACAGGGAGCAGAATAGAAGAAGCAACCGGGCTTCCGGTACATCGTTTCCAATCCGGTCCGCTCGGCGGCGATCAGCAAATAGGAAGTTTGATTGCCAACAATGAAATGGATATGGTTATTTTCTTCCGCGATCCGTTAACTGCTCAGCCGCATGAGCCGGATATCAGCGCTTTAATGCGGCTATGTGATGTTTATCAAATTCCTTTAGCAACCAATATTGCCGCCGGAGAAATTTACATGCATGGCTTGAAGCGGGGCGATTTTCACTGGAGAGATATTATAAAAGAAGAATAAACCGTATGAATAAATGTATTCCGGCTATGATTGTTTCAACGGCAGAGTACAGTTGCAGGAAAGAAGGGGAATTGTGAAGAAAATAGGAATTACGTGTTATCCGACGATTGGCGGTTCGGGAGTTATCGCAACGGAACTAGGGAAGAAATTAGCAGAAAAAGGACATGAAATACATTTTATTACTTCCAGTATGCCTTTTCGCTTAGAAAAAGTATATGTCAATGTGTATTATCATCAAGTGGAAATAAGTCATTATCCTGTATTTCAATACCCGCCCTATGATCTCGCTTTAGCTGCAAAGATGGCAGAGGTGATCGATCGGGAAAAATTGGACATCCTTCATGTGCACTATGCCATGCCGCATGCTATTTGCGGCATTTTAGCCAGAGATATGGCAAAACATCCGGTGAAAATTGTCACAACGTTACATGGAACGGATATTACTGTCCTGGGTATTGATAATACGTTAAAACCTATTATCCGCCATGGTATTGAACAATCAGATGCAGTGACCACCGTTTCCGATAGTTTACGAAAACAGACCGTAGATATGGTGGACATCAAGAAAGAAATGCATGTGATTTATAACTTTATCAATGAAAATGAATATTACCCAAAAAAAGACGAGGAGCTGCGTCATCAATTTCAAATAAAGGCATCGGATAAAATATTGGTGCATATATCTAACTTCCGAAAAGTCAAACGGGTTCAGGATATTATCGATACATTTAAAATCGTGAACGAGAATATCCCTTCCAAATTGTTATTAATTGGAGATGGTCCGGAATTTGCTGATATGGCACAGCATGTTCATGATTTAGGTTTGGAGACAGAGATTCAGTTTCTGGGAAAACAAAATAATGTCAGCGATATTGTAGCAATGGCAGATCTCATGCTGCTGATGTCTGAAAAAGAAAGCTTCGGGTTAGTATTATTAGAAGCGATGGCTTGCGGCGTACCTGGAATTGGAACGGATGTCGGCGGTATTCCGGAAGTATTAACCCACGGAGAGACAGGGTATATCGTTGAACTTGGAGACGTCAGGCAAGCTGCGGCTTATGCAGTAGAATTACTATCTGATCCGGATATGCAAAAACAGTTTTCTCAAGCAGCTTTGGACCATGCGCGTACACACTTCTCATCCGAGAAAATTGTCAATCAATATGAAGATTTATATGACCGGGTACTGGAAGAAGGAGAAAGAGGGTAGAAAAATGTTACCACCAATTTTTCAAAAGGCGTCCAAAATCATATCCGTCCTGGAAGAAAACCAATACGAAGCATATTTTGTCGGCGGCTGTGTACGGGATTATATGACCGGGCGTCCGATTCATGATGTGGATATTGCTTCATCCGCCCTTCCTTCCGAAGTTCAAAAGATTTTTCCGAAAGTCATTCCGGTTGGTTTGGAACACGGCACTGTCATTGTCCGCTATGAACAGGAATCATTTGAAGTCACTACGTACCGGACTGAAGGGGAATACAGTGACCACCGCCGGCCGGATGATGTTCGTTTTGTCCGTGATATCAAGGAAGACTTGAAACGCAGAGATTTCACCATGAATGCCATAGCGATGGATACGAACGGGAAGATCCTGGATCCTTTTGGCGGAAAACAAGCGATTGAGAGCGGGCTGATTCAGACGGTAGGTCATGCAGCAGATCGTTTTGAAGAGGATGCTTTACGTATTATCCGCGCTCTCCGCTTTTGCAGCCAATTAGGTTTTTCCATTGAAGAGGACACCAAGAAAGCAATGCAACGTTGCGGAGCACAAATCGATTACTTAGCAGTGGAACGGTTAACTGCAGAATTAGAAAAAATGGTTGCAGGACCTTTTTTCAACCAGGCAGTGGATTATCTATTTGCATTAGAATTGTATCACTATCTGCCTATTTTTAAGGAAGAACCTTTGCTGTTAAAGGAATTAGAGCCGGTTTCTTCGCTCGCACCTGTGTTTGCATTGGTCGAATTGAAGAGCGCAGCCTTGACAGCAGCGGCTTGTATCCAGGCTTACAAATGTTCCAATCAACTGAAACGCCAGGCTCTCAACCTGGTGGAAGGTTACCATCTCTATCAAAAGAATGGTATCGATGCATGGTTCGTCTATCAACTGCCCAAACAACAATGGGAAGACTTTATATACTTAGTAAGACAAATCGATCAGGCTACAATCGATCGACAAGCATTGCATCGGATACGGAATAAGCTCCCGATTTTGTCTAAAAAAGAGCTTTGTGTGAATGGCTATGATATCATAGAATGGTTTCCGGAACGTCCAAAAGGAAAATGGATAAAAGATGTATTGGATAAAATCGAATATCATGTCGTGATTTCTAAACTTGCAAATGAAAAATCGAAAATAAAGGAATGGATACAATGGAATCTACCCGCTCAAGGTTAATTAGACTTCTATCTAAAAGTAAAGAAAGCTATATCTCAGGTCAGACGCTTTCCGAAGCATTGGGTATTTCTCGGAATGCCATTTGGAAACATATGAAAGACTTGGAGAATGACGGCTATACCATTGATGCAAAGAGAAGTCAGGGGTATCGTATCGTTTCCTTTCCCGATAAAGTCAGCAGCAATACCATCCGCTGGGGACTTGAAACAACATGGATGGGGCATCACATTATTCACAGAACGTCGGTTCTTTCTACCCAATTAATCGGACATGAAGCGGCCCGGGACAATGCACCGGATGGAACAATGATTATTGCGGAAGAACAGACTGCAGGCAGAGGCCGGATGAAGAAAAATTGGTTTTCGGATAAAGAAGGGTTATGGTCCACGCTGCTTCTCCGACCGCCAATCCCTCCGAATAAAGCATCTGAGCTTACTTTATTAGCAGCGGTTGCGTTGAGAGAAGCACTGCATGAGCTGACCGGTCTGTCCATCGGTATCAAATGGCCCAATGATTTATTAATCGGCGACAAAAAGCTTTGTGGTATTTTAACCGAAATGCAGGGAGAGCAGGATCGAATTGATTATGTTTTAATTGGTTCCGGCTTAAATGTGAATCAGGATGAAGCAAGCTGGGATGCATCTATCCGTGATATCGCAACCTCATTAAAAATAGAATCCGGAAAACAATGGGATAAAAAAGAAATCGTCCAGCGCATATTAAAACACTTTGAAAATATGTACGAGTTATATTTAGAAGCGGGCTTTCAAGCCATTAAACCCAAATGGGAAGAACATGCTTTCAAAATAGGAGAAAACATTAACATTAAAACCTTTCATCAGGCATGGTCAGGTAAATTTCTGGGCATCACAGATGAAGGAGCTTTAATTGCTGAATCCCCAGACGGCACCCCTGTAACACTGTACTCTGCAGAAATAGCATGGTTTGACCGGTAAATAAGGGATACACATTCGGTCAGAGCACGGGATGATACGGTATGATCCTATCCAATGAAAAGAATGGAGGTGGTCTTATGAAGTATGTTGTGATTGATTTAGAAACAACCGGAAATTCACCGGCCAAAGCAGGAAAAATCATTGAAATAGGAATGGTTGTCATTGAAAATGATGAAATTAAAGAAACAAAAACGGCCTTATTTAATCCAAATCAGCCTATACCGCCTTTTATTTCTCAGCTGACAGGTATTTATGATGAAGAAGTAGCGGATGCGCCATTTTTTATAGATGAAGCAGAGGAAATCAGCGGGATATTACAAGACAGTTATATTATTGCGCATAACGCAACCTTTGATGTCGGTTTTCTCAATACAGAATTAACCTCGAATGGTTTTCCTGCCTTGAAAAACCGGGTCATCGATACGGTGGAACTGTCCAGAATTTTATTTCCGGGCATATCCAGTTATAAATTAAGTTATCTGGCAACGTATTTTGAACTGTATCACGATGATCCGCATCGCGCTTTATCTGATGCGTATGTAACAGCAAAGCTATTTTTAAAACTGAAGGAAAAATTAGGCCATCTGCCATATGAAACATTATATAAACTGAACATGCTTGAAGATAAATTACAATCCGATTTAGCAGCTATCCTTGATGACCGTTTAGAAGAATTAGCCTTTCAGGAGCATCCAGATGATCAAATAAAACATTATCAGGGACTGGCTTTTCGTATGTCTGAAAAAAAGAATGGAGATGACTCCCGGATCGATTTATCATTCGGGGAATATTTAGATGCGATTTATCAGGAACAGGGCGCACTGGCGCAAGCATTTGCTTCCTATGAACCAAGAGAAGGACAGCGGCAAATGTCTGAAACGATTTACGATGCTTTTTCTGCCAAAAAACATGCATTTATCGAGGCAGGAACCGGAACAGGAAAATCATTGGCTTATTTATTGCCCGCTATTTATCAGGCTGTCAATCACAGGGAGCGCCTTCTTATCAGTACATATACCACACAGTTGCAAAGCCAGCTGCTTGAAGAAGAAATTCCGTTATTAAAAAAGATTTTGGACACCCACTTTAACGTAGCACTAATGAAAGGGAAAAATCATTATTTAAACCTGGAGAAATTTCTTTATGAGCTGGATTATGGATCCAACGATAATTATGATTTTGTTTTAACCAAAGCAATTCTGCTCGTGTGGATTACGGAAACAGAAACAGGGGATATTGACGAAATTCAGTTACCGGCAGGAGGATATATTTTCTTTCAAAAGGTTTCTGCTGATGCAGAAAGGAACATAAATCCCAAATCGCCTTGGTTCCATCATTCCTATTATCAATTGGCCAGACGCCGGGCTCAAAAAGCAGATATCATTATTACCAACCACGCCTTACTATGTACCGATATGTTTAATGATTATGCTTTTTTACCAAGCTACCAAAAGGTCATTATCGATGAAGCGCATCACTTTGAAGAAACAGCATCCCATCATTACGGTCTCAAACTGGATTATATCCAGATGCAGTTCACTTGTAATTATTTAGGAACAGCAGAAGAGGATAAACAATTCCGCACCGTATTGAAAGCTTTTAATATGGAACAAAAGCAGAAACTGGCGGATCAGTGGAATGCCGCGATCAAAGAAGCAAAATATGATATTGATGAACTTTTTCATCTTATTGAGCGCTTTGTGATGTCTCAACAGAAGAATGACAAAGCTACCAGTGATTTGGGGAGGGTACAATACCGTATCAAGCCGGAAACATATCAACAGGATTCCTGGCAGCTTGCTCAGGATATGGCAGCACGTCTGCGTATGCATTTCCAAAAGCAATTAGATGTTCTATTTCAGTTAAAGAGCCATTACTCTTCGACGAACGGAGACGAAAAACAATTTCTTGAAGAGATTGCCCAGATGCAGGATGCTTTAGAAAATTACAGGGAAGATTTACAGATGATGTTTCAGGAAGAGAATGAAGTGACATTAATAAAGTGGGCTGAAATCGATTTAAAAGGAAGTCATCATAGTGTATTTCTTTACAGTGAACCATCTGATATTGCTCCCATCTTGGCAGAAGACTTTTTCTCTAAAAAAAACAGTGTGATTTTCACCAGTGCCACGTTAACCATGGGAAGTTCCTTTTCCTTTATCAAAGAGCGGTTGGGCGTATCGGAAGACAATTTATTAACAAAACAAATTGCATCTCCTTTTCATTATGATAAACAAGTGCAGCTGTTAATCCCGACGGATTTTCCAGATATTAAACACGGAAATATGGATGATTTTGTTTATGCAGTATGTGAAGCGATATTATCGCTCGCAGATGTCACTTCCGGGAGAATGCTTGTATTGTTTACGTCGTATGATATGCTAAAAAAAGCGAATCATCTCCTAAAAGAAATGATGACAGACCAGCAATATGTGATTATTGCACAAGGTGTGACAAGCGGCAGCCGAAGCAGGTTGAAGAAAAATTTCCAATCCTATGACCAGGCTATTCTGCTTGGGACAAGTTCTTTCTGGGAAGGTGTGGATATACCCGGAGAAGATTTATCGGCCCTCGTAATGGCAAGACTGCCGTTTCAACCGCCGAATCATCCTGTTTTTGAAGCGAAATCACATCAGATGAAAGAAGAAGGAAGAAATCCGTTTATGGATTTATCTTTGCCCCAGGCTGTTCTTAAATTTAAACAAGGGTTTGGACGGTTAATCCGTTCTTCGGACGACAGAGGAATTGTATTTATTTGTGACGTACGTATTAAAACAGCTAGATACGGGAAATACTTTCTGGACTCCATTCCGGACGTTCCTGTTCATTATGATACGACAAATCACTTGATGAACACCGCAGAAAATTGGTTTCATCAGTAACCTGTTGGACGCGCGCACCAAAATCGATTGCAGGAACCGGAACAGATGAGCCGGTTTACCGGCGTGAAAGTTTTCAGGGGTATTTGTTTACAGAAACCGGACATCTAGGTATAGTAAATGATGAAAGATAATCTTATAAGAAACGGATGGAATGCCATGAGGGAATCAAATAATAGATGGGTATTATGGACGCTTATCGCCGTTCTGCTTCTCTTGCTTGCAGGGATAGGTTACAGCATTTATTTGTATCAAGTCATCAACGATAATCGCACAGCAGGGTTTGATGAAACGAAAGAAGAGATAGAAACGCAAACCTCTTATCATAATGTGCATTCAATACAAGGTTACTATGGAGAAAATAACTATCATGTATTTTACGCAAGCAATGAAGATAATGAAGAGCGGCTGATTTTTCTTCCGTTAGAAGGAGAAGAACGCGAATTAATTGTGATTAATACAGAGGATATAATGCGTGAAGAAGCTATGGTAGATGCCTGGTCTTCCAACTGTGATACATGTCAATTTGCAGATATCAGCCCTGCCTACGAAGATGGGGAGGCTTTATGGGAGATTACTTACTATGATCAAGATAACCATTTTGTCATGGATTACTATTCCATTAACGGAGAAAGTTTAGAAGAACGATACACGTATAACCATATGTTCCCTTAAGCAGGAGAGACTGTCTAAAACAGGGGGAGCATCTCATATTTCACAGAAAAACATCCATCATAACTGGATGTCTACTAATGAGTTGGAGGATTTGAAGATGAAGATAACCATTCAAGAAGCGCCGAAACACGTAGAAGAGGAGGTAACCATTGGCGGCTGGCTGGCCAATAAACGTTCCAGCGGTAAAATTGCCTTCTTGCAACTTCGTGATGGTACCGGCTTTATGCAAGGAATTGTTGTGAAAAGCGATGTTTCCGAGGAAGTATTCACCAACGCCAAGAACCTGACGCAAGAAACGTCTTTATATGTCACTGGGAAAATTGTCGAAGATACCCGTTCTGATTTCGGCTATGAAATGCAAGTATCTGATTTAGAAGTGATTCACGAAGCAACAGATTACCCGATTACGCCGAAAAACCATGGAACAGAGTTTTTAATGGACCACCGTCATCTGTGGCTGCGTTCGAAAAAACAGCATGCCGTGATGAAAATTCGTAATGAAATCATCCGGGCTACCTACGAATTTTTTAATACCAATGGTTTCGTCAAGGTAGACCCGCCTATTTTAACCGGATCCTCCGCAGAAGGAACAACGGAATTGTTTCATACCAAATACTTTGATGAGGAAGCATACTTATCCCAGAGCGGACAGCTTTACATGGAAGCAGCAGCAATGGCGCTTGGAAAAGTATTTTCATTTGGCCCTACTTTCCGTGCAGAAAAATCCAAAACAAGAAGACATCTGATTGAATTTTGGATGATTGAACCGGAAATGGCATTTATGGATCATGAAGACAGCTTACAAGTTCAAGAAAACTACGTCAGCTTTGTTGTACAGGCAGTTCTTGAAAACTGTGCTTTAGAACTAAAAACGCTGGAAAGAGATACATCGAAATTAGAACAAATTCAAGCTCCATTCCCGCGTATCAGTTATGATGAAGCTGTAGAATTCTTAAAAGAAAAAGGGTTTGATGATATTGAATGGGGAGAAGACTTCGGTGCACCGCATGAAACAGCCATTGCTGAAAGTTATGACAAACCTGTCTTCATTACAAACTATCCAAAAGACATCAAAGCATTCTATATGAAGCCGGATCCGGAAAGATCGGATGTTGTCCTTTGTGCCGATTTAATTGCTCCTGAAGGCTATGGAGAGATTATCGGCGGTTCCCAGCGGATTGATGATCTGGCCTTAATGGAACAAAGGTATAAAGAACATGACTTGACCGGCCCTGCTTACGAGTGGTACTTGGAATTGCGTAAATACGGCAGTGTCCCGCATAGTGGATTCGGTTTAGGACTGGAGAGAACGGTAGCCTGGTTATCCGGCGTGGAACATGTTCGCGAGACCATTCCGTTCCCAAGACTGTTGAATCGTTTATATCCTTAAGAACGAAAAGCGCAGGAGCGCCCGTTTAAAAACGTAGAGACTGCGCGTTGTAACTGAGATAAAGGAATCATGCCCCTTTAGGGGTATGCCGACGTTAGGCTTTAGCCTGGTCTTAGTCGGCCTTCCTTCACCTTAAACCGATGATGAATAAAAATTAAATTTTACAAAATTATATACTTTCTTATTCCATAAAAAAGGTATCTGAACAACCACGTTCTGACTGTTTCATTTTTGACTATCAGAACTTGAATAGAATGATTTCTTATACGCAAAATAATCCCTTGCTGTCAAAGCGAGGGATTTCCTTTCTTCTTGATGAAAGAAAGATGCTATACTGTTATCTGAGGTGTTAGAAATGAATAAAAAAATGAATTATCAAGCTATTATCCAAGATCAAATGACTATTTCCAAAAAATTGCTGGCTGACTATCATCAATTAGGACTTCATGAAACGGAACTTATTTTACTATTACAGCTTTCCCGATTTGCAGATGAGGGAAATCATTTTCCTACGCCTTTTGAGCTGGCACAAACAGCCAGTTTTTCAGAAGAAGAAGCAGCCAATATGCTCCGGAAACTCGTACAAAGAGGATTCTTATCGATTGAAAAAAACGACTCCGATCAAACACCTATCAGTGAATCATACTCTCTGGAACCCTTGCTGGAAAAACTATACGAGGAACAAACCGCTGTTATAAATAAAGAAGAGGAAGAACACATCGGTAATATTTTTATTTTATTTGAACAAGAGTTTGGCCGGCCGTTATCGCCTTTTGAAATAGAAACGGTTAACAGCTGGCTGGATGAAGATGAAATAGAGCCTTCCTTGATAAAAGCGGGATTGCGCGAGTCTGTATTGATGAGCAAATTAAACTTTAAATATATTGATCGGATTTTAAGAGAATGGAAGAAAAAAGGGATTCATACAGTACAAGATGCTAGAAAAGCAAGCCGACAATTTCATCAGAATAAACCAGATACGAATCAAACGGACGATACACGTCCAAAAAGAGATACATCCTTTTATTATAATTGGCTGGAAGGGGAATAAGGTAATGTTGAATAATACACAAATTAGACGATGTTTAGATGCCATGGCTGAAATGTTTCCAAATGCCAAAGGAGAACTTATCCATTCCAATCCATTTGAATTAGTCATCGCTGTTTTACTATCTGCACAGTGTACGGACAAACTGGTTAACAAAGTAACAGCGGATTTATTTAAAAAATATAAAACGCCGGAGGATTACCTCGCTGTCTCTTTAGAAGAATTGGAAAATGATATCCGCTCCATCGGTTTGTACCGATCCAAAGCTAAAAATATTCAAAAGCTTTGCCGCACCTTAATCGACAAATTTGACGGGGTAGTGCCGCAAACCAAAGAGGAACTGGTACAATTGGCCGGTGTCGGCAGAAAAACTGCTAATGTGGTTGCTTCGGTCGCTTTTGATGAACCTTCCATCGCCGTTGATACCCATGTCGAACGTGTGTCAAAACGACTAGGTATCTGCAGATGGAAAGACAGCGTGACAGAAGTGGAAAATACGTTGATGCGTAAAGTTCCGAGAGATGAGTGGAGTGTCACGCATCACCGGATGATTTTCTTTGGCCGCTACCATTGTAAAGCAAGAAACCCGGAATGTCCGAAATGTCCATTACTGGATATTTGCCGGGAAGGTAAAAAACGTATGAAGAAAATAGAGGAGTAAAATAATCTTTTTGTACAATTATTCCTTAAATAAAACAACCCCGATCTGAATCAACAGATCGGGGTTGTTTATTTATTCTTCATCTTCAGGACTGCTGTCCTCGTCACCATTATCTTCATTTTGAGGTGAAACATCATCTGAACCTTCATCCGAACTATCGGAATCTTCCTCGGAATCGCCGGAATTATCAGAGCTATCATCGCTTTCACTCTCTTGTTCTTCCTGATTTTCAGTGTCATCAGGTTCATTGCCTTCATTGTCTCCGTTGCTATCGTTACTATTGTCTGTGTCATTGCTGCTGTCATTTTCATTACCGGAATCATTATTATCGTTGTTGTCGTTATTATTGTCTTCATTACCATCCGAATCATTGCCATTTTCTTCTCCGGATGATTCTGAATCAGAATCTGCATCCGTATCTGCGTCAGATTCTGAGTCAGATCCATTTTCTTCTTCCGGCTGTTCTTCCTCTTCAGATTCTTCTTCCTCATCCCCGCCTTCTTCTTCAGGGACGGTCACGCTTGTAGAGGAGGAAGGGCCTTGCACATTGCTGTCTTCTTCACTGGTTGGAGTTACTGAAATATCGTAATCTCCCGGAGTAACGCCGCTGACAGCAATACTTTCGGAGCCGACATTTTGGGTATCGCCATTCACACTTACTTCAAAATTGGCAGATGGCCCATCATAACTCCAGGAAACATCAATCGTATCTTCGCCGTTATATTCAGCAGAAAGACCGCTCACGCCTGGTATATCTTCTTGTTCCTCTTCATCCTCATCACCGCCGGGTACTTGAACTGTTGTTGTTGCCGGATCGCTGGATGTAGATCCACTTTCAGCAACAACTTGTATCGTATACTCAGCACCTTCTTCCACATCCGATATGTCCATGGATGTGTCGCTGGTAGAAGAGAGGGACTGCATGCTGCCGCCATCAATGCTGGCACTTACATCAAAGTTCACATCATCATCTGAATCAGCGTCATAATCCCAAGATACTTCAATGGAATTATCATCTTCATTATAGCTTCCGGACAGTCCGCTTACGCCATCTAATTCTTCATAGCGCTCAGAAACCTCATTTGGCTCTGTACCTTCGACAAATAACTCGGTTACTTTGTTGTCACTAGGTGTGCTGTCGCTTGCTAAAGCAGCCGGGTTGGTACCTTTCTCCACCTCTACATCTACGACAGAGTCAGGACGGTTAAAGTCAGCTGTTTCAACGCCTTCTGATAATTGGCTCATTGTCTGCTGGAACATTTGCTGGGATAAGGTTGTGTCCTGAAGCGGAACACGGGAGCCATCTGATTGATAACCGCCAGTCCAGGATGCAATGGTATAGTTCGTCGTATACCCGACAAACCAGGCGTCCCGGCTTCCTTCTTGGCCATCCATCGTTGTTGTTCCAGTCTTACCGGCCATATCCAGATCAGGAACATTCGCATTCGTGCCTGTACCGGATTGGACGACTGACTTCAGCATATCCGTCACCATATAGGCTGTATAATCTTCCATAACTTTTTCCGTATCAGGCGTTAAATCTACTTCGCGTCCATCTGAAAATTCAACCTTTGTTACAGCATATGGCTCTGTATAATTCCCTTCATTACCAAAAGCACTGTATGCTCCTGCCATCTGTATCGGGGTAACCTCTGTACTTGTTCCGCCAATGGCTTCACGCAGGTCAAGGTAATCTGAATCAAATTCAAACCCGAGATTTTCAGCAAATTCTTTGGAGTTTTCCGGACCGACTTCTTCCATCAATTTGACTGCCGGAACGTTTAGAGATTGTTGCAATGCATAACGGGCAGTTACCCAGCCGTTGTAACTTCTGGTAGCATTCCGTACTGGATTGGAGCCTTCAAGTTCATAAGGGCCTTCATCATCCAGCTGGTGGTACGTTGACATTTGATTATATTCTACTGCAGGTCCATACGACATAATCGGTTTCGCAGTAGAACCAGCTTGTGTGGTACCTCTGGTTGCGTAATTAAAGTCAGATTCATTATTGATACTGCCGCCAATTGCTTGAATAGCTCCGGACTGTGTATCTAAAACAACCATTGCTCCTTGTGTATCTTCTGGATAATTAATCGGACTCGAGTCGCTTCTTTCCATTACGTCCTCCACATATGGCTGTGCATCCGGATCAAGTGTGGTATGGACTTTCAAGCCGTCCGAATCAAGATCGACGTCTTCCAATTTTTCGTTGACTTCTTTACGAACTTGATCAACAAACGCATCATATGGTGATGGGTCAGGACGCTCTTCAGTTAGCAGGGAAGGGATATCAACACTTTTAGCTTCTTCTGCTTCTTCTTCTGTAATCTTGCCATGACGAACCATTAGATTTAATACAGTATTCATCCGTTCTTCTGTTAATTCCGGATTTTCAATCGGATTATAGGCTGTTGGACGCTGCGGTAAACCGGCTAAAATAGCAGCTTCCGGCAAGGTCAAATCATCTAAATCCTCTTTGCCGAAATAGGTTTCTGCCGCTTGGGCAACACCGTATGCATGATTACCATAAAAAATTGTGTTTAAGTACATTTCCATAATCTCTTCTTTACTGTACTGTCTTTCTAATTTCATAGCCATCCACATTTCCTGGACTTTGATGCTCACCTTTTTTTCATTACTTAAAAACGCACGTTCGACAACCTGTTGCGTGATGGTGCTGGCACCTTGGGAGCCAAATCCGCCTGTGAAGTTACCTTGAATTGCTCCGCCGATACGTCTGATGTCTATACCATTATGATCAAAGAATCGAACATCCTCTGTCGCAGTAACCGCATCTATCAGTAAATCCGGCAATTCTTCAAAGTTAACTTCCTGTCTTTTTTCATCGGAGCTTAAATTGGTAAAAGGCTCTCCGTTTTTATCATAAAGGGTCGAAGCAAAAGGAACATTCAATTGTTCTTCATCAATATCAGGTGCTTGTGCTATCCAATAAGCACCGACTGCGGCTCCGCCTAAAAATAAAATCAAGAATAATAAAAGAATAATCTTTATGACTTTCTTCCACATCGGCTGTTTCTTTTTATTCTTTGTCTTCTTTCCTTGCTGCTTTCTCCTCGCAGCTCTTGTCTGGCTATTTTGATCTGCCATTCTTTATACCTCCATATCTATAGGTAGAGCTTATCAACAACAGGTAAAAAATCAACCTTTTTCTGATAATGAAAGGGAATAAGATATCCCAATTGTTTGACATAATCATAGGAAATGGATTTTTTACCACCATCAAACTGCTCCTGCCAGCAAACAAATAAATCTTTTGCATCAAATAGATAAGTTTCTTCGTAAGCTCTAAACCGTAAAATAATAAAGCTGATTCCGCCGTGCTTTATTACTTGCTGCATGTGATGCACTTGATGTTCGTGAATGTTTGCAAGAGGAAAGGACTTTTTATTTTTGGTTTCCTTTGCCTCAAAATCAATATGTTTTCCCTTGTAAATACCGTTGTAATCCGTCGTTGATGCTTGTTTAAAGTATGCTTCGGTAATTACTGCAGCACTGCGCTTCGGGTAATGAACATTTACAATTTGCACGGGTGTCGGTTTTTTATGAATCACTGCTTGTCCTTGTATTCGATAGAACTCGGTGGTTTCATTTATTTCTTCTTCCAGCGTCATTCCTCTCCTGCTAAAACTTGTTTGCTTTGGTTTTATGGTTAGTGGTTTCCGCTGACCATTCGGATAATTCATATTTACAAGCCTCCTAACAATATACCCTAAACACCCATTAACTATATAGAAACTTCTTTGTCCCGTGTAGGATACATATAAAACCAGTACATCATATATTATAATATAAATTCAAGACGGAAACGAATTATAGCATTTAAAATTTTAAAACATATGGACAAAATATGGAGAAAGAAAAATGAAGCACAGCTGCATCAACCTTACATAATCTACGCATACAAACTTTTATTCATAAGGGTCGAAGGTTAAAAAGAACCTAATTATCATTCTGTCGGTACGTATACCTGCAAAATATAATTAGGCTAATTAATGACAGCATATTTCCAATTTAAGTGGAAGGGCGGTCAGGACCCGCTATTTTCTTATCTCTTGTTTTTTCATTATTATTCTTTTTGTTATTTGCATTCGTTTTTTGCTGGGCTTTTGACGGTTTCATCATCCATAACCTCCTTTTTTTGCTATAAAAATGCTGTCGCTGTTTACCTTACTGTAAAACTTCAGCCAACATGAAGTTTCACAATATAGTTTGTCTCATTTTGTGTAAATCATTACAGATTTGCACTAGTTTTGTTTGGATTATTCTACTTTTGTCGAACAGGCAGGAGGTTATCTTTATTATGTGGAATAAATAATATAACAAGATGTGAATCATATGATTTTATTTTACAATAGGAGGAGAAACCATATGCTTCTTTCCCAATCAAGCCTTCCCGAAGAGAATCAAGGATACAGTAAACAAGAGATGGAAAAACGAATCGAACAAATACAAGATCAGCTCGATCTCATTTACCTTAAACTAAAAGCAAATGTAGACAACGAAGTATGGGTGCGTTTTCAAACACAAACAAACAACTTGAAACAGACAAAAGCGGAAATTCAAAGATGGAAGCAGCTCTTATAATAAGAAGCTGCTTCTTTCGTGAGTGATTGATGACTTTTCCAGCTGTTATATGATAAACTTAGATTAATCTATCTATATAAATTGAAATTAATATTTTATCTTCTAACGCTCGCTACGGAAAAACACTACGCTTTCCATGGGCTTGTCCTCAGCCTCCTCGATAAAGGAGACTTAGCGACTGGCAAGCCGTCAGGCGCAGACAGAGCTGAAGTCGCTCTTTCATCGACTAAGAACGGTCACGTCCTGTGACCAACGTCGATACTAGGACGTCGTGTCCGTCGTGCCCCGCGGGTAAAAAAAGAAGTTCACTTTTTTCTGCGGGGTCTTCACACTGGGACTGTGATTACCAATGTTGTCAGGTTAACATGACCGCTGCGGCGGACCGTTTTGCTTTCCTAGGGGCACGCTCTTCAGCTAACTTTTGCCAAGAAGAGCGCTTGGCAAAAGTGGATCTTCAGAGGGTGCTGATCCCTCAGGAGTCAAAACGGTCCGCCT